>JANNCH010000277.1:0-4068 GCA_031386315.1 Pseudobdellovibrionaceae bacterium | reverse complement strand
TCGTTACGCAAAAAGTAACGGCGTACCCTAGAACATGTATTCTATGCCGCACATAATTGTGGTTAGTTTGTGGCTGGTGCCTGTTGCGGGATTTGGTCTTGTGGCTGTGCCTGAAAAGTCTGATTTGTAGTATTCGAAATTGAGTTCTGTTTTGATGTTGAGTCTTTGTTTCATTCGGTAGTCGATGAAAAATCCAAAGGTATTGACTGAATTTGAAGATGAACCGCTTGAGCTATTTTCGTCTAGGCTTGGATTTAGCCATAAATTAAAATTTGCACCTAGATCTAAAGGCATTGTATCTGAAATTGGAAATTGGCCGGCTAGGCCTAATAGCATTCCGCCGTATTGCATACTGACCAAAGAAATCGGATTGCTGTTATCAACAGTAAAGCGTGTGCTGACGAAGCCTGCATTGATTTGCATGCGGGGCCCGAAAAAATCATTACTTAGTAAGAAATTATAACCACCGTTAACGCTGTATTGTTCAAGTGACATATTCAAACGACTTGGTGACGAGCTGTTCAAATCATTTGAAACTGCAAATATGGATTGGCGAAGCCCGAAGCCTACAAACCAATTGGAATCTATCCAAAGTTCACCGCGAACAGCAATGTTTGGTGCGAACCCATTTTTGGCTGTTACGCTATTTGCGCCTATGATGTCAGTGTTTTGTTCGTAACTAGAAATACCTGCAAGCAAAGATACTTTGCCAAATTGTGGTGGTGGCTCTGGCACCCATTCTTTAGGTGAATCACCAAAAGCTGCGTTTCCGGGTAGGATTTTTCCGTCAGGGCTGACGGCAGGGTTTTGATATTTCACAAACTCTTCAGGCAATACTTTTCCGCCGACGGCTACAACGCCCACTTCACGTTCCATGACGACTGAACCGAAGCTAAGATTTTTATCTACCTTTGTAAGTTGCACACGTCCAAGAACTTCTTTTTCGCTGCTGACCATAAAATCTAATTTGGGATGGCGATTGAGTTTTACTATCTGTACGACGGTGACATTCATTCCACTTTTCAGTCCGTAGTTGCTTCCTAAATTCAAAGTGACCTCTTGGCCGCGTCGGCTAAGAATCATTCCCTTATAGGGCATCTTTAATTTTAATTGAGTAAACATTTTTGTGAATTCAGCATTCACGTCGGCCACATCGAAACCTTTGTAATCAGTCAAAGTCTCTTGGATCAAGGGTAAAGCATCTTTGCCACTGAATAGAGTCAGTGTCCCATTAATGCCTCGAGTGCCCTTTGTAAGTTGCGCAACTAAAACAGAATCCGCGCCTGAATACTTGAGTGCTTGAGAAACATCATTTGATTTTATGTTTTCTGGAAAGCTGAGTAGTGACCACTGTAGATCAGAGTTAAGTACTTTTTTAAGGGACTCGGTGAGCGGACGAGAATAAATCCCGCCGACGTTGTCTGTGACCGGTGCAAGAGTGACACTTTTGACGGTTAGATCCTGATCCACTTGATTTACGAATGCGTTCTGGCTATTGGTCTGGGCCAGTGCGAGTGAAGTAGTAAACAATAAAACGATGCAAAAAGTATAGAAAATATTTCTCATGACTCTATTGTGCAATGCCATTTTTTTTTCGTCAAATTGACTTCAAGTAAAACAGAAGAAGTGCCGAAATAATTTTCATGAATATGTTAGTTTTGCTATTTTTCAACATGGCCTTTGCCCAATCCACATTTGATGGATTACAGACAGGTCGCTATGAAATTCACAAGTCTGCACAGCAAATAAAAACGACTAAGGCGACTGTAAAAAAGTCTGGTAAAATTGAAATTTCTAAAAATCCAGAACGCACGACGGCCTCTGAATTTGAAAAAAAAGCTGAAATGAAGATTCAATCTGATGTTTTGTTAGCGCCACCAGTGGTTGTAAAAGTAGAACAGAAGGACTCAGTCGAAAAAGCAGAGCCCACGATAGCAGAGCAGGTCCAAAGTTTAGCTTCTGGCGATGCGACCCCTGTGTATGATTTTTATCGTGAGCAAGTGCATCCGGATGATGTTCGCAACAATCGTGTTGAAATTGAAGTGAGCCCTGGGATTGTCAGTAATGAATCCAAATCAAATTATTCGTTTCGCGAGTATAAAAATTTTTTCCATGCAGTCACCGTGGGAGCCAACATTTGGTTCACTCCACTTGTTGGCATCAGTGGGCACTATACATTCTCGCTTGCGGCCGATGTTGGCGGCGATACAGCTACAAACTCGAAAATAGCTGCAAACTATGAATTTATTGATTTAGCAGTTAATTTGCGAAGATTTTTTGGTCTTTCAAGACTGTCTAAGTCTGCAGAGTTTGATCTGCTTTATTCTGAAAACAAAATGAAAACACCTACAGACAATGTTTCGCGCGGTCGTATAAATTCAACAGGATTTGGTTTGGGTATTAAAGCAAGACTGCCGATATCTGTTAACTATGCGTGGGTTTTGGGGGCCAGCTTCTTTCCACGTGTTCAGCACAGCGAAAGCGCAACAGGTATTGCTTTGAATTCTGGTTCAAGCGCTGACAGTGCTAAAGCAGGTCTGGACATAGGTGGAGAGTTTAAGTTCAATCGTGAAAGTCAGATTATATGGAATCTCTCAGCCACTGCAGAAAAAAATCTATTCAGTGGTAATGCTAGTTTGCCGGATCCTGCAACCGGGGCAACACCCGAAAATGTGAGTGTTACAAACACTATGTTGATTTTCAATCTAGGCTATCGTTGGGGTCAGTAATTTCGCCTAGGCCTTTTGCTTCTATCCTCTTATACTGAAATCATGAAAATAAGATATGTCGTTGTAGACGATGCTGCCTTCATTCGTGAGCTCATCAAAAATATTCTTAACCCGCACATCGCTGTGTTTGCTGGCGAGGCGGCTGATGGCCGCGAAGCGCTGCAAGTGATAGCAGACACACTGCCTGATTTGGTTTTTTTAGATATGGTCATGCCAAAAATGAATGGGCTAGAAACAGTTCTTGAGCTCAAGCGCATTCAACCGGATCTTAAAGTGATCGGTTGCTCTACACTCGACAATCATAATTTAGTTTCACAAGCTTTGAGCCAGGGTTTTGATGCTTACATCACAAAGCCTTTTACCAAACAGCAAATTTTATTTGAAATTGAAAATTTATTTCCACAATTAAGAGAGGCCTTGCATGAGTGAATTCATGTTTGTCGTGAAGTGTTTTGTTTTTACTGCAATATTGGTAGTGATGATGCAACTAAGAGTTGGCGGGGCTTCCATCGAGTCTTATTCATTTCATTGGCTTAGAAAATCAACGGTTTCGCTATATATTCAAAGCGTAGCTGCGGGGGGCGCAATGGCGCTACGTAGCTTGGGTAGCACCGTAAAAGACGGTGTCACAGGGACAGTGAATAGCTTTCAGCAAGGGGCCTCAGAGCAGCAGGCCCATCGCTAAAAGTTACTATCTTTGACCTTTTACAGATTTAGCATCTATTTTTGCTTGTTGTGCTTGAGTCAAATTTGTATTCGAGAACAATGAAATTTTACTGTTCATATGTGGGCACTTCACATTATTCACGCTACCTGCAAAAGCATTTGCAGAAAGAACTGTAATAGCAAGTGTAAGAATAGCTTTAGAGATACGCATAGTAGGCTCCTTTTAAACAGTCAGTTACAAGTGTATGTACTGCTAAGCACGTGCCATGTACGTATGTATCAAACTGAAATTTTATCCACCTAATTCCAATAACTTACCCGTGTAAATCTTATTATGAGACATAGACTATATCATGCGTGACCATGTACGGCTGACGGGTGACCAAAGTATTTACAAAAGAAAGGCTCTTTCTTCTTTTGTGGGAGTGGGGTGCGTTAGTTTTTACAGCTGTGATGGGTGGATTCGCGAATGGGGCCGTCCATGCGCACGCCTTTCAGATGGCCGTCGTGGCCATCTGACCACAGTACATCCTTAAACGCGCTCCTGATTTTTTTCTGATTCTATAGAGTTCTGATAGTACTCTATCAGAACTGCCGTTTGAGCCATTGACTAAGGCAAAGACCCTAAACCTCGACGAAAACGGAGTGGCAATATTCCTGTTGAAGGCTTATC
>JANNCH010000272.1:0-8712 GCA_031386315.1 Pseudobdellovibrionaceae bacterium | reverse complement strand
GTATTGCCTGGCCCCCCACGCGAAATCGAAGCTGTCTGGGAAAATTCTATACAACAATGGCTCACAGAAGAATCACAGGGGCTTGATCCATTTATCACGCGCAAGTGGGATACCATCGGTTTGGGCGAGTCCGACATCGCAACTTTGGTAGAGGACGCCCTTGCCGGAGTCAAAATTGAAAAAGGGTATCGCGTGCACCTGCCCTATGTGGAAGTTAAATTATCTTATTTCAAATCAGAAAGCGAAAAATTCGCGAGCTCAATTCAAAAAGTTGAGAACGCAATAAAAGACCACACTCTCACTCGAGATGGTGAAGATGTTGCTCAGGGTTTAGCACAAATAATTGAATATTTGCCCCAGGTCGAAGTCATTGATACCGTTTCAGGTGCTTTTTTGATCACCCGACTATTACCGCATTTGCGCGAAACTCTTACAAAAAATAGTTTTAAATTCAGCAATTCAGAGTCGACGTTCGCTAACAAAGGTCTTCAACTAAGACTAAGAATGAATGGCGAATTCAGTTGTGAAGTCAGCCTACAAGACACAACTCGACATCTTTACGAAACAATTGAAGCCCCTTTTAAAACAGCAAATATGCACGAGCGCAGGCTTCAATATTTCAGTGAGTATGCATTTGCATTTTGGACAAAGAATCTAATCTAGACCGCACGCCACCTTACACGCCACCTTATGGATAACTATGGAAACCGCATGGACTGTCAAAGTATTAGACAGTCCATGCGGTTTCTTGAAATGACTTTTACTAATTACAACTTATGCACACATGAAATATATTCCTGGCCATGGCCGTATACTAAAATATACAGGGTGCTGACCTGGCCCCATTCTAGCAATGCTCACACATACTTGAATAAATCGAACTGCTGCTAGTCTGGAGAAATTATGACTTCTAAAAATATTCTGATCGCATTGATTACTATATATTCCGTTATGAACACGGCTTGCTCACCTAAAGCCACCTCAGAAAACACATCAAACAACGCTGCTGAGGCCGCTGTTGAGGTCGAAATGCCTGCGGATGCCCCTGAGACTGCAGATGATGCGAACGAGTTCAATCCTTTTGCTCCAGAAGCAGCCGAGCAAATCGAAAGTTTTGACAAGGCAGTTGAAGAAACAACGAACGAATCTACAAACATTCCAGTTTCAATCGCTCGTAATAACTGCACATACGGCAATCGCTTTAACTGTGGTGTTTACGCTCAAGTCGTAAAAAACAGACAAGAAATGTATCTATATGTTGGTGGACGCTACCAAGCAACTTGGAAGGTATCTACTGGTCGTGAAGGTTTCAGAACACCTAACTTTGAGACTCATCCGAATGGTCGCATTTATAACAGATACAGTTCTATTACGTTTCCAGGTGGCGACTACAACGGACTTGGAAACATGCCTTACGCTGTTTTCATTAGCGGTGGTTTTGCTTTTCACGGAACACCTCAAGGCAATTGGGGAAATCTTGGTCGCCCAGCTTCTCATGGTTGCATTCGCCTACACCCCGACAATGCATGGAGATTAAACAATCTGATTCGCCAATACGGTGTTTCGAACACTTGGGTGACAGTGCAAGACAAACTAGACAGCGATAGATAGTCGCATCGAATAGCTTCGAAGATTGAAGTCGTTCAAAATAAAAAAAGGCGTGCAAAGAGCACGCCTTTTTTTTATTTAAAAGTTCCTTAAAATACTATTTCTTTTTTAACATAGTCGAAAACTGATCTGCCAAAGTGCCAAGCCCTTTGCCAGCCGATGACCCGACATGGGATTGCCAAGAAAGATCTTCGGCCTCTCCGGGAATTCCAAGGGATAGCTTTTTTTCTTCAAAAAGAATTTGATCTACTTGCACTGTGACTTCATCACCCTTCTTTTTATTTTCGAATTGCGCAGACTCTACTGAATCACGCCACTTCGAACGCGGCAGTAAACCAGTTACGCCCGGACCAATACTTACAAATAAGCCATAGGCCTCTTTACGTTCAACTTTACCCTTGTGGGTGCTACCGACAGGATACTTCTCTGGAACCATCATCCAAGGATCGCCTTCGCCACCGGCTTGTTTGATCGATAAAGAGATCTTTAACTTGCCATCCAGCTCTTCGACTTTCAAAAGCTTCACATCCACAGATTGACCGGTGCGCACCACCTCGTTCGGATGAGTCACACGTGACCAACCAATTTCAGAAATGTGTACAAGGCCTTCAATCCCCGGCTCAATTTCAACAAAGGCGCCGAAATTTTCAATGCGTGTGATTGTCCCCTTTAAGAGTGCGCCCATTTCGTGCTTTTGCATGAAAGTGCCTTCGTTTTCGGCCCGTTGAAGCTCTAGCAACTTACGACGAGACACGACGATATTGCGTCCATTCTTTTCGTACTGAGTGATCATAAATTCGAATTTTTTATCAACATAGTCCGCGCCATCTTTAACAAACTTCAAATCAATTTGGCTGATTGGACAAAAAGCAGACTTACCCTGAATGCTCACTCGAAAGCCGCCGTTGCAAACTTCGGTCACACGCCCATCAATCGGCAGCTCCATATCAAATGCATCTTCCAGACTATCTGCAGTCGAAGACTTCGCACCACGACGACTCAAACGAACATCGCCATCACGAACCGAAGTCACAACACAATCAATAATGTCACCGACTTTGTATTTTAAAAGTTTGTCATCACCCAACAACTCACGAACCAAAATCACACCATCCGTAGGCGTTCCAGTAGAAACAAAGGCCTCTTCTTTACCAATCGAAAGAATCTCACCCTGAATACTAGCCCCCGAACTCAACTTGCCTCCGACAGGTCCCGACTGCTCAAACAAAGCAGCAAAACTCAAATCATCATATTTCTTCTCAACATCATCCCCAAAAACATCTTTTTTACTCATAAAAAAACTCATTCCTAATTTTTATTTAAAACTTATGAAACATGATAAATGAAGCCTGCTAGAAAGTGCCTCGCGGTGCCGCAGCCAAGGCGCGCACAAGCGACCCGACCAAGCAACGCAGGATCCGGCCCCGCGAGGCACTTTCTAGGAGCAGCCTACGGTTGTACCGCAGTTGGGGCACCGATAGCAACCACTGGTAAGCACCGTGTCGCTGCCACAATCCGGACATTTCATTGCAGTGTTAGGGACATAACCAGGTCTAACAGCTTTCGCATGCTCTTGATTTTCTTTTTCATCCACAAGCTTTACATTTAGAGGCTGGCTCTGCTTGCTACCATCGCGATAGATGGCCACGGCCTTCACACCTAACTTCCAGGCCATCAAATAAATATTACTGATATCCTTTTCAGTCGCTGAATGGGGTAAATTCACGGTCTTTGAAATAGCACCACTAATGAAGCCCTGCACGGCTGCCATCATTTTCACATGGCTTTCAGGCGTTAAAACACGCTGACCACTGGCTGCGCTCGCACAATCAAAAACGGCTTTGTGTTCATCGCCGATGTCTGGACAGTTCTGTACGGAGTTATTGATTTCAATAAATTTTAAAATTTTCTGAATTGGCTCGACGTCATACCCCAATACGTGCAAAGCGATCTCAACCGACTGGTTGATGATTTGAATCTCACCACCGCCCACTAATTTTTTAAATTTGATCAAAGAAAAATCAGGCTCGATTCCTGTGGTATCGCAATCCATCAAAAGACCGATTGTACCTGTCGGGGCAATAACTGTAGCCTGGGCATTGCGAAAGCCATACTTGCTCCCATTATAAATCACACCTTGCCACAACTTCTGGAGTGCGGGCTTAATACCATTTGGTAGCGAACTGAAATCGATATCTTTTATTTTTGCCTCATGCATTTTCATAACTTTGAGCATTGCAGATTTATTCTTTTTAAATCCAACAAAAGCCCCCTTCGCACGCGCTAGCTCAGTACTTGTTAGGTAGGCGACTCCACCCATCATAGCAGCAATAGAGGCAGCCCAAGAACGGCCAGCATCACTGTCATAGGCAATCCCTTGGCGCATCAACAAGCTGCCTAGATTGGCAAAGCCCAAACCCAAGGGCCGATAGTCGTGCGAGTTTTGCGCAATTTTTTTAGTTGGATAACTTGAATAATCGACAAGTATTTCTTGCGCCGTAAATAAAATACGTGCGGTGTGTATAAATGATTCGAAATCAAAATCGCCATCGTTACCCATGAATTTGACCAAATTAATCGAAGCAAGATTACATGCGGAGTCATCTAAAAACATATATTCAGAACAAGGATTGCTAGCGCGGATGATATCTGTATTCGGACAAGTATGCCATTGATTGATTGTATCATGAAATTGAACACCAGGATCCGCACACATCCAGGCAGAATGAACAATTTTTTGCCAAACCTGGGCTGCAGGGATCTTGCGAATACTTTTTCCGTCCACGCGAGAACGCAAATTCCATTCTTTGCCCGTCATCGACAACTTCATAAATTCGTTCGTTAAACGTACAGAGTTGTTTGCATTTTGTCCAGAAACTGTTTTGTATGCACTGCCTTCGAAGTCTGCGCTAAGTCCTCCGGCAATCAAGATATGAGCCTTTTGTTCTTCTTTCATTTTCCATTCAATAAAATCTATAACTTCGGGATGATCAATATCCACACATACCATTTTTGCAGCCCGACGAGTAGTGCCACCGGATTTAATGGCGCCAGCACCTTTATCTAAAACTTCCAAAAATGAAATCAAACCAGAACTGTGTCCACCAGAATTTAGCGCCTCGTACTTACTACGCAATCGCGAAAAATTACTGCCCGTGCCTGAACCATATTTAAATAATTTAGCCTCTGTCTGGGCTAATTGAAAAATCCCTTCAATAGAATCATCAACACTTTGAATAAAACAAGCCGAGCACTGTGGATGTTCATAGGCATTTTGTGTGGCACGAATTATTTTTTTATCAGCATCCCAGGCGAAATGTTCGCTGGGTGATTTAATTTTATAAGTTTCCCATAGGCCAGCGTTGAACCACACAGGACTATTGAAAGCCCCGCGCTGAGTTAATAAAATATAGGTTAATTCATTACTAAAATTCTTAGCGTCCTGTGCTGATGCAAAATAATTTTTTTGTTTTTTACCAGATGCGGTGATGGCATCGACTACTCGGCCAACCATTTGTCGAACAGATGTTTCATGTTTGGTCGTTGGAACACCCGCTTTGCGAAAGTATTTGCTGGCGGCGATATCAATAGCTAGCTGAGACCATTCCAGCGGGGCCTCTACATTCTTCATAGAAAAGAAGACCTCACCCTGGCGATTTTTAATTTCACACTGGACCTTTTTCCAGGCTACAGACTGAAAGGCGTCTTTTTTACTTGGCAAAAAGTAAGTCGGAAAGTGAAGCAGTTTTTTACTCATATTTTATATACCTTTTTCTATACACACGCAAAAAAACTAAAAGAAACGCACTAAAGTTCGATCTCTATACTCTAACAATAGCTTAATTTGTCCGACAACTAATAACAGACAAGATGACTTGTAGGAATGTGACGCATGAGCACTGTGAACGGACAAATCTACTCTATATTGATTATAAAATCGCAATCGAGCGCCTTGCTGAATGTTGAGAATTTTTTGAAAAGTCGTGGGTGGAACATCTTTTCAACGACGCAACTTGAAGCTGCCTTTTCATTTGTCCTGAAAGAACGTCCTCTCTTCATTATGATCAGCGTGGGCCATCCAAGTAAAAATTATCAACACTAGCCAAGGCTATAAAACGATCATTTCCAGGTTGCTACATTGCCTTCGCCGAAAACGGCGATAATCGCTCGTACAAAATGCTCGCCGAAGCACACTGCCAATATGTTATATACCCGCCAGCAACCGGACCAGCCGTTGATTGCCATGGGAAAAAATAAAAAAGTAGATGAAAATTTAGTCCGCAGCATCCATGAAAAAATCTTTCATTTTCTAAATGAATCCGGCGAACGATTCTCTTCGACAAAAAATATGCTGTTAACGCTCAAACCAGCCCCATTTGAAGGGTGGGCCATTGAGCACGCAGAGTTTTTAAGAAAAGCGATTCATCACGATGATGAGATTGCGATGGCATTTTTTCCACAAATAGACATCAAACCACAGTTTGACCAATCTGCACCGGATGAAATGTTTGCCATTAGTTTAGAGGAACTCAAAGTTGATATACCCGTCGAATTCAATTTGTATTTGTATTTGTATTTACCTGCGAACCAAAAATACATACTCTACACACCCCGTGGGGCTGTTTTGTATTCTAAACAAATGGATAAACTGACCCGCCAAGGTGTGACGTAAATGCACTTTCACAGCAGCGAAACCCAGGATTTTAAAATTTACCGTGCTCAGAACTTTTTGAACGATAAAATTGACGACTTCAAAGAGGAAATGCGCATCAAAGCTGCAAATATGCTTTCATCTCAGTAGTGACTCAGGTAGAAAGACTCTATGAAGGCAATCTATTTAGACTATAATGCAACGACCCCGGTCGACCCTCTGGTTCTAGAGAAGATGCTGCCCTATTTTCAAAATCACTTTGGCAATGCTGCGAGCTCTAATCACCAATGGGGTTGGGCTGCCCAAAGTGCTATTAAAAATGCTCGGCAACAGGTGGCAGCACTTATAGGCGCACATGAAAACGAAATTTATTTTACTTCGGGTGCAACTGAATCCAACAACATGGCGATTTTTGGCTTGATCCAAAAAATTCGCAGTGAAAATAAAGAAGCCCGTATTCATATGATTTCGACACAAGTCGAACACGAGTCGATCAAAAAAGCTCTCGAACATGCACGCGACTTTTATAATATCGAAGTCGATTTTCTTCCCGTTAATAAAGATGCCATTATTGATATTGAAGACGTGAAAAAAGCAATACGTCCACACACAAAGCTGATCAGTGTCATTTGGATTCAAAATGAGGTCGGCAGCATTCAACCCATCGAGGCTTTAGCAAAACTCGCTAAAGAAAATAAAATTTATTTACACACAGATGCAACACAAGCCCTGGGTAAAATCCCCACGAGTCTGCAAACAGCAGCAGTGGATATGCTCTCGGGCTCTGCCCACAAATTCTATGGCCCCAAGGGCGTGGGCTTTCTTTATTTGCGTGCTCAAAATCCAAAGGTGCAAATTCAGCCACTGCTATGGGGTGGTGGCCAAGAAAAAGATTTACGCTCAGGCACTAGCAATGTTCCAGGCATTGTCGGACTTGGTGCTGCTGCCGAGATTGCCCAGAAAAATTTAGCAGAAGAAAAAAAGCGCTGTCAGAATCTACGAGATTTTTTGTGGAGTGAGCTGCAAAAAGAAATTCCCGGTGTCCAACTCAACGGCGGGACTGTGCGCTCACCCGTAAATCTGAGTGTTACATTTCATGGTCACAACTTAGACTTGCTAACGCCGTATCTGCCTCAATTGGCACTTAGTGCAGGCTCAGCCTGCCATAGTGATACTTGGACCCACAGCTATGTTTTAAAGGCCATCGGACTCTCGAAAGATGAGTCCGCACAGACACTGCGCTTTAGCCTCGGGCGCTTCACAACCCAAGAAGAACTTCAAGAAGCCGTTCGGATCATCAAAAAAGCCCTTTTGAATCAATAATTTAGAGACCTCGCCTTGACTTGCAATAGGGGCTACTCATATTGCTAAGGCTATGCTACTATAAGAAGTATTCTTGCTCATAAAGGAGCTCACGATGATCACAATTTCACCTATGGCAGCCGGCAAACTGGCGAACCTTAAAAAAGACGAAGGCAAAGATGACTCTGCATTTTTGCGCGTGGAAGTAAAAAAAGGTGGTTGTTCTGGTCTATCCTATAAAATGGATTTCGATACCGAGGCTCGTGACGGAGATAAAGTCTTTGAATGCAACGGCCAAAAAGTAGCCGTGGATTCTCAAAGCTTACTTTATCTATTAGGCATGACCTTGGATTACTCTGGTGGTTTGAACGGCAAAGGATTTGTCTTCAACAACCCTAATGCCTCTAAGAACTGCGGTTGCGGCTCTTCTTTCAACGTCTAAGGTACCTGCTTCCCTTTCCTTCACCCGCCGCATAAACATTTATTTTAATGAAGACCATAAAAGCTGGGAATTTCCGACGCGAGTCGCAGGTTTTAATCATTAGTTTTTGAAACATATTGAGTCTAGTACCTCTGGATGCGATATGTTTAATATGGAAACCTCAGAGACAAAAATTCTGCTCGCTACTCAAAACGATATTTCTGACCTTATTGGTCTTTTTCGCCAAACTGAAGAATATCATCGCGCTAATCGGCCAGATGTTTTTGCTGAGCCACCACGGACCGACCTAGAAGAACTATTTAATAAATTTATTCAAAGTCCTATGGTGACGACTCTTTTAGCAAAAACTGACAATATACCAGTTGGATTTTTACGATATCGAATCTATGAAGCTCCAAAGATCTCATTTCTAGTAGATGTGGGAACGAGGCATGGAGTGATCGAAGAGCTCGTGGTAACGACGACACGAAGACGTGAGGGTCTCGGGAAGAGGCTGATTGAAGAGGCTGAAAAGCGCTTGGCGGAACTGGGTATCCGCCACATTCAACTTGATGTGTTTAATTTTAACTTGCCCGCACAGGCACTTTATAAAGAGCTTGGATACAATCCATTGTTCTTTCGCCTTAGCAAAACTATTGGTTAATCGCTGGCCTATATCTATGGCTCTGTTCGGAAATCTTCGCAATAAAAGTAATGACTGCGAATTTGC
>JANNCH010000231.1:0-6171 GCA_031386315.1 Pseudobdellovibrionaceae bacterium | reverse complement strand
AGATTCCATTTTGCGACCTACGCCGGGAATATCTTGCAACTTCAGCGAGTGAAGTTTTTGCGGTAATTCAGAGACTAGAATTTTAGTCAGTCCCTTGGGTTTTTGCATGTCAGCGGCCATTTTTGATAATAAAATATTAGGACCAAGCCCAATTGAACAATTCAAGGCTATGCCAACCTGTTCATAAATTGCTTTTCTAATTTTAAGTGCCAAGGCTTCGGCTACCTCGACCTGCTTTTGCGATCCTGTGAGCTCTATACAGAACTCATCCACCGAGCATACGCTATGAATAGGGGCGCAGGTTTCGATGGCAGTATGGACCTTGTGGTGATAACGAACATATATTTCGTGGTCGGCTACAACAAACTGAAGGCCGGGACACATCTTGCGGGCTTCGTCGACTCGAACACCTGTTTTGACACCAAATTTTTTAGCTTCGTAGCTAGCTGCTAGGCAGAAGGTGGTATTCGCCATCATGGGGACCACCGCCACGGGACGTCCGCGTAAGTGGGGTTTTTCCTGTTGTTCGCAGGAAGCAAAAAATGAGTTCATGTCGACATAAAGCCAGTTGACCATGGGATTATATTTACATATAATTTACACATGTAACAAGCTTTTTAATTATTTCTATACCTGTGCGATGCGAGAATGAACAAGATTAAGATAGCCTTAAAACAACGAGGATGCAGGATGACGATTCATAAACTACTTTTGCCGCTTTTACTGAATGTTTTTACCTTTGCCTATGAGGCTAGCTCGAATGCTGGTCATGCCTTTGAAAGTGGCATTTCTGGGTCTATACCAGAAGCTATCTGTCGAATAGACCCTAAGAAATCAGCGAACAAATTTGATCAGCTATTCGAATACCATCACATGCCGCAGAAGTGATTCCGCCGGCATATCCTGCGCCTTCACCGGCAGGATAAAGGCCATTGTGTGAAACGCTCTCAAGGGTCTCTGTATTGCGAGTCACACGCACAGGGCAACTCGTGCGGGATTCGATACCGTAGACTTGCGCATCTTCGACTAGAAAGCCCTTCATGGATTTGTTGAAGTTTTCAAAACCTTCGCGTATTCGTTTCATCATTGGCACGGGAAGGATTTCATCCAGGCGCACATGAATGGCCCCAGACGGTGAAGAGCCCGGGCGAATTTCGCGGGGGCCTTTTTTGTTAGGTCCTTGCATAAAGTCTAAAAGATTTTGTGTGGGTAGTTCTCTTGTTCCGCCTGCATTTTGCACAGCTTGAAACATTTTAGTTTCGAGCTCACGTCGCAGTTTCATGCCGCCGAAAATATCTTTACCAAAATAAGTATCATGATCAATACTCACCACGATGGCGGCATTGGCAAAAGGTGAATTGCGTTTGTAGTTACTCATACCATTGCAAACGATGCCATCAGCTTCGGTGCCACTAGATAAAACATAACCACCTGGGCACATACAAAAAGAATAAACGCCGATACCAGATTGTTTGTCGTGATGAACAAGTTTATAATTGGCGGCGCCTAACTTAGGATGCTCAGCGTGGGCGCGGTATTGAATGGTATTGATGGATTTCTGTGAATGCTCAACACGAAGTCCCATGGCAAAGGATTTGCCCTCCATAAAAACACTCAGATCTTTGAGGTGATAAATCATGTCTTCGGCCGAATGACCTGTGGCTAAAATAACATAGGGCGATTTGAATTCGTCGCCTTTTTCGGTGCGAAGTCCGGTGATCTGCGAATCTTCTACTAAAAGTTCTTTCACCTGGGTGTCGAAGTGTATTTCACAGCCGTTCGCACGTAAATATTCGCGCATTTTTGGAATCACTCGGCGAATGCGATCGGACCCCACGTGGGGGTTTGAAAGCCATTGAATTTCTGCGGGGGCGCCGAACTGGACTAAGCGATTCATAACATAGGGGATGTGCGGGGATTTGATACGGGTGATGAGCTTGCCATCCGAATAAAGGCCCGCGCCCCCTTCGCCGAAACAAACATTATTACGAGGATCTAACTTACCATAGCGCCAATATTGGTTGATTCCCTTAATGCGTTCGCCACTATCGGAACCACGTTCAAATAAAATACATGGTACGCCTTGTTCGACAAAGCGCAGGGCTGCAAATAGACCCGCAGGACCAGTGCCTACAATCAATGGTTTTGCTTTCGGATTTTTAATCTTTTCTAAATTGAAATTTGGCGAGGTCAGGGTCTCGCCTTTTTCGGCTACTTCGACAGAATACACATAGTGCACAGCCTGCGAACGACGAGCATCGACGGATTGTTTCAGGATACGGTAGGGGCCGTGGTCCGGCATTAAGTACTGTAATTTTTCTTCAAGATCCTGATCAACGGGGATCTCGATATTTTGAAATATCTTAGACATCTTTTACCTCGGGGCATGTGTTTGATGCCAACAGCTAAAGTTGTAACAGTGATTGTACGCCAAGGAAATGTTTTTCTAAAAGCTTGGCAGTGGGGATGGCAGTGGGTAGGATGTTTCAGTCTAAAGACTCAAATCGGGAGCATCAGCATGTCGGTTATTACGAAAATTTTACCAAAACGTCGCCTTAGTCGCCTGGTTGGCAAAATCGTTCACTGGCAGGGGCCTAAATGGTGGGCGCAATTAAGTATCAAAATTTTTGCAAGCTATTACAAAATCAGTCTGCCCGAAGCTGAAAAACCTGTTTCTGAATACCCTTCGATTGGTGAATTTTTCGTGCGCAAATTGAAGCCAGGAATTCGCCCGGTGGCAAAATCTTGGGCTGTACATTGTGCTGATAGTCGCATCACTCAATGTGAACCCATCGTCGACGGCAAACTTATTCAGGCAAAAGGTTTTACATACACCGCCGAAGAGTTCACTCAAGATTCGAAAGCTTTGCAAAAATGGAGCGGTGGATTTTTTATAACATATTATTTGTGTCCCACCGATTATCACCGCGTGCATTCGCCGGTCACTGGAACAATCACCGATGTACGTTATATGCCAGGCAAGCTTTGGCCAGTGAACGAGTGGAGCACCAGCAATATTGAAAATTTATTTTCAATCAACGAGCGAATGCTCGTTGAAGTGCAGACAGATTTGGGGCCAGTTGCTGTGGTGCTAGTTGGTGCTACTAACGTTGGGCATATCTGTTTGAGTTTTGATAATCATTTTCATGGAAACCAAAAGACAGCCCACATCTTCGAGCACAAACACTATGAACCTGGCATTAAAATTCAAGCGGGTGATGAAGTTGGAATGTTTCGAATGGGTTCGACGGCAGTGGTGTTGTTTCCACCTAGTTTTAAAGAAAAATTCGCTGGCCAATTAGACCGTGGCCCGTTAGTGAAGGTAAACAGCGCTCTCACCAAATAGAAAAGTACATACACAAAATGCTAAAAACATTCCTAAGACAGACATTTTTTAAAAATATTTTACCTCGCATGCTTAAGATCTGAGTTTAATGCTAAAACTGAAGTCGAATTGTTTTGATCTAGGCGGAGTATGTGCACTCGGTTAAAGAGGTTTCGAGGATTGAAACAGACTTTAGGATTGGCAGCAGAACTAAGGCTTTGTCGAAAATCCATTTCGCTAGTAATTCTGACGTCGGATTTTCAAGACCTGCTACTTCATTCAAAACACGGTGGTCAATTTGTTCTAGAATGGGCTTCATGGTCTTCTGTATGTCGTTATAATCGACCACCCAGCCCAGCTTAGGGTCCAAATCGCCCACCAATGTGAGAATGATCTTAAAGCTATGCCCATGCATACGTGAACAGGGATGAGTTTTTTCCAAATGGGGCAAGAAACGGGCAGACTCGATTTGAAAGTGTTGTTTTAACTCGTATTTCATAATATTCCTATATGTGATTGAGGTCCCCATGTCACTGACTACTTTACATTTGGCTAAGCAAAACTTTAAGTTTTCGGCCGCTCACTTTTTGATCTTTGATAGTCAAAGTGCCGAGCGTTTGCATGGTCATAATTACCAGGTTGTCGTCGATATCGGTGTACCATCTGAGAGTGAACTTCTTAAAAACTCAGGCTTCTTTATTGATTTCAATGTCTTCAAAAAGTACATCAAGGCGCGCCTTGATCATTGGGACGAGATCATCTTGCTTCCAGAACTGCACGCGGACATGAAGTTTAAAAAAAACGGGCCTTCTTTGGAAGTTAATTTTAGAGAGCGTTTTTATGCTTTTCCAGCAAATGAAGTGATTTTGCTGCCCGTTACAAACACAAGTGTAGAGCAGTTGTCTCGTTTACTGGCTGAAGATTTTATGAATGAATTCAAAAAATATCATGTGCAAAGCGTGAAAGTTTTGGTTGAAGAAACTCAGGGGCAGGGGGCTAGTACCCTCGTTGAACTTCCGACCAACTAAGTTCGCGAAGTATTCGGTAACGCCAAAAACAGATACGTCCACCTTCATCTAAACGTTGCAAAAGCTGACCTTCGACATAATCGGGAGTGCCGTCGCAATCATTCAAAGCAAAATCTGTGAAGCTATCGACGTCCGTTACTGACCAAGAATAGGGCGAGCGATCTTTTTCATGAAAAGAACGATTGTAACCACCATTCCCTGGGCCGATTCGTCCCACCATGATTTTTTCTAAATTTGGATTTGCAATTTGTTGTCGTGCTTGTTCGATCATTTGTGATTCCTCTATGCTCACAACAAAGGACTCATCATTTTTATTTGAGGTGCTTGGGCGAGTCGATGCTAAAAAATAACTTTTTTGAGTGGGTGGTGACAGTTGCGCTCGAAAAACCACAGATGCTGTCAGTATTTGCGATTGAAACTGCAACCAGCTGTGCAGGCGGGCCATGCCTTGAATTTGTAAATAAACCGTATTTGCTGGTGTTTCGATTTCAAGCATTTGTGTTTCATAATATTTCTGCAGAGTGATTTTTTTGCTTGCGATAGTTTGTCTATCAAAATTTAAAAAGCGTAGTTCTATTTCATTGGCTAAAGGTGAAACGTTCATTATGTTCAATTCATAATGGGTCTTGTTTAAAACTTTGTATTCTAACGATGGTGAAATTTGTGAAGTCAGTCTTGTTTTTAAATTTTCACATTGCCAAGTGAACTGAATATTTCCATCTGTCCATGTACGAATTGAAAAAGCCTGGGCTGAATCTAAAAAGGCAATGCTAGGAATTTGAATTTGCACCTGAGAGTTTATTTCAAAGCGCACTTCGCGCTCAGGGTTTTTTAGCTGAATCCAAAAGGCCTGGGGTTTGTTGCTAATATTTTTAGCGATGAGACTTGCCTGCGAGGTCTCACATAGCGAGGGTGAAAAGAATGATTCGGCCTTAGCCAGGTTGTTCCAGCCGAAAATCGAAGCGCTCAATACGACCACAGTCTTAATACCAAAGTGCATAGTCCTTTGATCGGGTCTGGGTTGGTAAACTTAACCTGATGTTAACCAAAAGGCCTGAAAACTGGCCCATTGTCTGTTTGAAATCGATTATCATCTCGCTTTCAACTGCGCAAAAGCCCTACCCAAAAAAGCAGCAAAAGATTAACACAAGATATGAACCTCACAGACACATCTATAAAAACTGGCCATTTTGTTGAAATCACGGGGTTTTCGGGTCCCGATGTCCTATGTGAAAGACTGCATGAAATGGGTCTTCGTGTGGGTACAAAATTGAATATTTTAGGCCGTGCCCCGTTCAAGGGCCCCTTGCTTTTGCGTTTCAATACAAGTTTTTTAGCACTGCGCTTGGACGAGGCCGCTTGTGCTGAAGTGCGTGCCGCAGGGTTGAAGGTTTAAGTTATGAAACAAAAATGTATTGGTCTTGTTGGTGCACCGAACTCTGGAAAAACAACTCTTTATAATTGGCTGACGGGTTCGCGTTTTAAAACGGTGAACTATCCAGGTGCCACCGTTGAATACTCCATAGGTAATTTGGCCGCACACTTAGAAAAAGACATGAAGGTTATGGATACGCCGGGCGTGTATAGTCTTCATCCGAAAAGTGAAGATGAAATCGTTACCGTAAAGGCTTTGTACGAAAACCCCCAGTACGGAACTGTCAGCGGAGTCATCGTCGTTGTTGATGGGACTCAGTTGTCACGTCATTTAATGTTGGCACAGCAGGTTTTTGAAACAGGCTTTCCAATGTTGATCGTTATTACGATGTCGGATCTTTTAAAAAAACAAAATATTGAAGTGAACAAAGTCCCCATGATTAT
>JANNCH010000190.1:0-2175 GCA_031386315.1 Pseudobdellovibrionaceae bacterium | reverse complement strand
TTCGATTTCGCTATCAGAAATTCGCACCGATGAAAAAGCACCAAAACCCGTGTTCACACCGTACATCACTTCGCCAGTGGCAATACGACCTTCAATATAATTGCGAGATTTTTGCATGAGTTCACGGCTGCTTGGCGAAAGCTCCACACGCAATGCCGGTGTGTGAGCCATTTCATATAGACTGTCGATCGTGATACTTTCACCCGTTAATTGCATGGTACGTGACATAAAAAAATCCCCCTCGGAAGCGGCCCATACTAGCTACATTCAAAGAGGGAATCTAGAAAGTTACCTATCGATTATGCGGTGCACACAGAACTTATCTCAACCTATTCTAAAAGGTTACCGGGAAGGATAGCGTCACAAGCACGGTGCTGGTTCTTAGGGATTTTCCACCCAAATCGGTGATAGAGTGTTCGACACCGTTGATTTTATATTTTTTGTAGTCTCGTAAGACGTAATCCACATTCAAGGCCGCATGCGGGAACAAATAAAAACCTAAGCCCACTTTAGCGGCAGCACCACCATAGTATGTGGCTTCAAGTCCCGCATCATCTTTAATCACCACTGAATCTTGAAAGCCGTACCCGCCCACTAGGCGAAAGCGACTTGAAAAATCATATCCCATGGAAGCAAAAAATGTTGTTCCATTATATGATTTATCAGCACCGGATTCAGGTTTGGATTTTCCACCGGTGGCAGCTAATCCTTCGACCCCGATCCAGAATCCCATATTACGAATTCCTAAACGCAAGCCCCCGTCCAATGAGGTATTGGTGAATTTATTTTGCAAATCATTTGCATCTGTAAAAATCAATGAGCCTGATTCATAACCCACAGAAGGTTCAAATAAAATACCAGCTTTTGCAAGACCACCAAATCCAAACACCACCGCAAAAACTGCCGTCAAAATCTTCATCTAAACTCCCGTATAGAATGCGCTCTCTCTACAGATTGTAAGCGCTGCGGGATCTGCCCACAACAAGACCTAGGTAGTGAACTAGTGAGCACGCACACATTGGCCACTATCTCAGCTAAAAAAATGTACGTATGAATTTTGTGCAGAATGTAAGTTGTTTTTTATGTTAGCTTTTCAACTTGGCGATGGCTTCGGCATAATTATTTTTAAACACGAAGTTACCTGCGACAAAAGCATCGGCCTCATGACAAATCTTTGCGGTTTCATCATTGATGCCGCCATCCACTTCGATCAAAACTTTTAATTTTTGCGCGGTAATTTCTTTACGCAGGCGAGATATCTTTGCTACCTGGTCATGCATAAAAGATTGACCGCCAAAGCCAGGCTCGACAGTCATCACTAAAACCAAATCACAGTGCTGCAACAACGGCAAAATTAACTCAACAGCGGTTCCAGGTCGTAAAGTGATCCCCGGTTTTGCACCAAGTTCACGTATACGTTTCAATAAAGCCACAGGATCTTTGGTTGCCTCCACATGCACGGTTAAATAATCACTGCCCGCTTTTACAAAAGCCTCGACATATTTTTCTGGATTTTCGATCATCAAATGCACATCCAGCGGAAGCGGCGAAATCTTTTTCAAAGACTGCACAACCGGAACACCTATGGTCAGATTCGGCACGAAATGTCCGTCCATCACATCGACATGGACCCAATCAGCCCCCGCCGCCGCAATGGCTTTGATTTCTTTTTCTAAATTAGCAAAGTCTGCCGATAAAATACTAGGAGCCACAAGTTTAGACACCGAGAAGATCTCCTTTTTTTAGAGGGTGACCCTTTAAAAAGTCAGTCACTTTCATACGATTGCGGGATTCAGGTTGTAGCTCAGTAATTCTTAAAAATCCTTGGCCGGTTGCCACGTTGATGAAATCTTCGGTGACCTCGACGACCTCGCCAGATTTTGCAGCTACATTTTTTTCAACAGGTGTGGCTTTATGTAATTTTATTTTTTTACCGGCAAGCAAAGTATAAGTCCCCGGGCCATAGACAAAGCCACGAATTTTTTGATCAATTTTTTGTGCAGACAAAGTCCAATCAATCAGTGACTCACTTTTTTCAATTTTTTTAGCATAAGTTACTTTGGATTCATCTTGCGGCACGGGCCCTAGATTTCCACGCACATAATCCATCAGCTCAACGCGCAAAAGATCGGCCCCTAAAATCGCCAACTGATCATGCAATTCTAATGCATTCAG
>JANNCH010000185.1:0-2429 GCA_031386315.1 Pseudobdellovibrionaceae bacterium | reverse complement strand
CAGATACTGAGGCCGGCGCCAATGCTAGCGCCCTGTTTTACAGTTTGCTGTGCACAGCAAAAGTTAATGACGTGAATATTTATGAAGCTATGAAGTATTTATTTACTGAAATCCCAAAAACCACAAGTATCGACGACTTTGAACATCTTGTCGACGTCATTATGGGCATTACACCCCTCAGCTGACAGCGAGACGAAATGGATCGCTTACATTGCTAAATCAACATCTTCTGAAAATCTATGAATAACCTTGTAAGCCTTTGAAAGCGAAGTTCCACCTTTGAATACTACCTGGTTTTTAAATTCAGATTTGCTTAAATTTTTCAAAACGAAACAAACCCAATAGTCTTTTTCGATAAAGACTTCACGAATTCCAAGTGCCACAGAGGCTGCTTGAATGGCCTCTTTAAATTCTTTTGGGTTTTGATGAAATATCAACTAATTCTCCAGGCCTTTTTATTTGGCAGAAGTTTTTCACTTATTCTGATCTTATAACTGGATAATGGATTAAGACTAGCTTTGATTCGCTGAGCCTCATCACTACCAATATTTTCAAGGATAGCTCCCAGTAAAGCTCGCACATAGGGTCTTTCTGTTAGAGACAATTCTGCAAGTTCCGTCCTGAACTCTTTCAGCTGACTTTTTACAATTGCAGTAATTCTTTTGATTGTCTTTTCATAATTTCCGTCAGGAGTTTTCTTTATTAAGCGCAATGACTCTAATATGTCCGTGTATCCTGGCTGCATTTCAGTGGCTTCTGTGTTTCCTTGTTTAAATAAGCGTACTGACAAAGAACCTATCTTTAGAACCCTCGTTGATCTCGCCCCACGAATGGTGACTTGCGAAGGAACTTGAGTAGTAACACCGATCCTGTTGAGCGCGCTCGCACCCGCGATATACCCACCACTGTCTCTCATCAATTCAATTAGAATCTCTCCTTCCGAAGGCTGCAGCTTTCCAAACTTAGTAGATTTCGGAATGAAGTACTTCCCCTTCGTGAGCCTTTCGATGGTCCCTTTCTTAGAAAGTCTGCTCAGCTCGAGTGCTACCACTTGAGGTCTACCGATTTGCTCAAACTCTTTCACCCCAAAGATGGCCCCGGGCACAATCTGGCTAATGCGTTCCTTTATTTGCTTTGAAATACTCATTGTATCCATATCGGTTATTATAGCATAAAGTTGATATGTTTTTGTATATATTTACTTATCAATTTATTTTCTAGTGATTTCAACTGGTTATAGAATGATTTAGCTGTTACCTCAAATTGAGACAGTCTAGGCATCAGCCTTCGCATTAGGCTATGCGCTGCAGATCTAATTTCTCGTTTTCGAATTGGCTGATCGTTACGTGAGAAACGCCGATCATGCCTCCCGCAACCCGAGTGCTCATTTTCGCTGATTCACGCATTCGTCGCAGCACTGTTGGTGCTTTGCTTTTTTTCACATTTTGGCCTGTTAACATGGTTACCTCCCAGTTAGTTGATTTACTTTCCAACAACTGGCTTGGTCACAACGAAACGCTTATCTACTGCGGGTTTCGCAGGATCTAACCAACTTAACAAACATCTTTAAAAAACCTTTTGAGAGTTATAAATCTTAGCCCAAACTAAGCACAGATTTAGCACAAAAAAGGGAATTTAGAGTGATGTCGTGTGACGTTGATCGAAATGAGACCCCGAGCGCGCCGCTCAGACTCTCCTAGTTTTCATTTAACTTATCGGACATTTAGAATTTGTTATTTTTTGAAGGCCTTCACCCGCTATTTCCAGAGTGGAAATTGGCGGGGTGGAAGGGACTCGAACCCTCGGCCTTCCGCGTGACAGGCGGACGTTATAACCAACTTAACTACCACCCCGCGGTGACAGAGCAGTCAGTTATAGAGAAATAATGATCGCAATTCAACAAAAATTTTAAAATTGCTCAATATGCTTTAAGTGCATGAAATTTAGGCAAATTACCTTCTTGTGAGCCCCGCAAAAGGCCGATATCATGACCTCATCCAAGGAGTTCATATGAAAAAGACCCTTCTATCATTAGTTTTTATCTTAGCGGCACCTTTTGCTATGGCTGAAACAACCACATACAAAGTCTCTGGAATGCACTGTGCGGGTTGCACAGGAATGGCGAAGGCCGAAGTCTGCAAAATCGAAGGCATCGACAAATGCAACGTCAGCGTCGGTAAAATCGTAATCACGCCAAAAGCCAATGCCTCAGTAAGCAAAGCACAAGTTCAAACGGCCCTCACAAAGGCTGGCGAATTCAGCATCACTGAGACCACCGTAACAAAATAGCAGTAAAGTAAAACAAACCATGTCCAATGTTCGCAAAAAATTACTCATCATTGACGACGAAGAAGAGCTACGGGAAGTTCTCGCGAGCCTTTTAGAAACAGCGGACCTAGATATCAGCGTGGCCAGCAATGGACTGGAAG
>JANNCH010000162.1:0-3265 GCA_031386315.1 Pseudobdellovibrionaceae bacterium | reverse complement strand
CAACACGAAACAGGACCTGGCACCTTTTAGAGGGCTAAGTCGAAGTCTTCGATGGCGCGGCGGCGAGAGATCAACATCTGCTCGCCGTTATCTAGAGATTTAATATAATAATGATCATAACCGGTATTGGTAATGACAAAGCGATTCGTTGCTTTTGATTTGCTTGCCAAGATATGACCGATGTCGAGGCTTTCAAGTTCTGCTTTAAGTTTTTGTTCCAACCGATTTTTGTAAAGTGATATCCAAAGTGATGCCATTAAAACTGCAAAACCCACACTGCCAGAAAGCATCCAGTGAATTTTCTTTTCCATCATCAGAGTCATAGTGATCGGGGCCATGGCCGCCACTGACAGTAAAGCCACAGAGAGGACTCTTTCTTTTTTTTGGTATTTTTTAAAGTTTGGAATCTTCTGCAAAGCCGCTCTCCTCTGGCTTTCTAAGCTCGTCTTCAAGAGTAGACAACTATAGAATCACATGTGGTTAGTATAATTCGAGTCCAGATCTCGGTTTGAGACGCCTTCTAGACCGTGGATTCTTCGAGTTTGCTCATATTGCAGAACATGCAGATGAAACATCTGAAAAAATGAACCTTGTAATGGCTCGCACTGTGGTCCATATCGGAAGCAATATTAATGACTGGAAACATCGAGACAAAAGACTGGGCAAAATAACCAAGCTTGTGAAGCTATGTAAACTGAAGATCACGAAAAAATTCAGCAAAAATGCCATGAGATCGAAGACACATATGGTCCCACGGATGGAAATTGAAAAATGAAGAAGATTTGAAAGCATAACCTCTGATTATAGTCACTTTTTGAGCCTTAAAAGTACTCAGATATAGATAACGGGATCTTCTGATAAGTTATATTATGTAACATTATGTTTTTGTGTCGTTATTTGAAGGACTTTAAAGCAAGCTTTAGATCCCTATCATGAATAGCGAATGCTTAGTCCATGACCCATTCTTTGAAGCCTTTTTTCTGAGCGGCTTCAAGGTCTTTGTGTGGAATTTCGTAGATATTGCAGTTTCCTGTGGGGGCTCCACAAACTTGAATTCTCATCATTCCATCATTTTTGTTTTGGCTAGAAAAAACTTGAATCGTGCCTAGCTCTTTTTGCATTTCAGCGACCGGAGTCGCTTTACCTTGGCCACATTGCAAAGAACCATCAAATTTATAAATCTTTATGCGTTCAGCTTGGGGTGCTTTCATGCCGGTGTCTCCTGCTGAGCCTTTTTCAAGCGTCTTTGCTGTGATCTTGTCTTGGCTGCGGCAGTTGCCGCTAGAGCAAGCCACAAGACCCATTGAAAATATCAGAGCAGAAACCAGTTTAAAAACCATTTTCATGATTACTCCCAACCCATTGAGTACCAATTCGGTTTATCCCACTTGGCTTCGAGTGCATAGACGTTGGCCTCACCAGAAATAAAGTAAACCGCATTCTTTTTATCGTCGACTTGAGGAGATGAAAGAATACCTCTGCCCGGCTCCATCCCGCCGATCACTTTGCCAGAATTTGGATTCAAGAAAAGTAACTTTCCTTGGGATTCGCCGAAAACAAGCATGCCTTTTAAGATGCGAACTTGAGTCGCGATCCCATCATTGGATTTGTAGGTCCAAAGTTTTTCACCATTGCTTTTTCTCAAGGCTAAAACTTCGCCAGTTGATGTTGGGTAAATGATTTTATCGCCGACAACGGTCACAGAGCTATATCCGCCGCCATCTATGCGCCATAAAACTTCACCGGAATCGCTGGCGACGCAATAAAGCTTGTCATCATAGCCAGGGATGTAAAGATTATCTCCATCAATCACAGGGCTTGCATCGATATCACGGAATTTCTTATTCTTATTCAGCAGAACTTCCCAGGCCGGAGCCCCATTCTTAGCATTGAAAGCCACCAATGAGCCATCACTAAAACCCACAAAAAGCTTTCCATTTTTAATCACAGGTTTCGAACCGCCGCGAATTGAAAACGAAGAGGTGTCTTGACGTGAGTGCAGCCAGATTTGCTTACCCGTCGAAGCATCGAGCGCATAAATAACGTTATTGCCAGATAGAAAGTAAACAATGCCATCATCCAAAAGTGGTTCGCCTAAATTTTCAGATTTAGTTGAAAAGCTCCAGACCGTGCGTCCAGTACTAGCTTCGATAGAATAAAAGTTCCCATCGCTAGCACCAAAAAACAAACGGTCCTTGATCAAAGTGGCATTGCCTTCGACCCCATTTGGAATCGGTAAGCGCCACAATTCTTGGCCCGTATCACGGCTGTAGGCCGTTATACCGTCCATACCATTGCCTTGAATAAGCAATGAACCCGCGATGACGGGAGTCATTCGATTGATTTTACGAAAACCTAAATTGTCTGTCTCAGTCGCGCGACGAACCCAAAGGGTTCGCACTTGGAACTGTCTCTTTTCTTTGGCGTGATTATTACTCAGACTTGAGCAAGAACTCAGTCCCAAACAAAAAGCTAAACCGATAAGAGACAGTGATGTTTTTTTCAAGAGCCGCTACCTGATAGATTTTTTTTCATTTTCAAAAGACGTAAATATTTTTCAGCGTCACGTGAAGCGCCAAGATTTGCGTTCTTCTCATCTTTTTTGCTGATTTCAGTGTAGAATTCTTCTGCCTTAGTAACATCACCAAGGGATTCAAGACAAAGACCCATGCGCAAACGGGCTTCGTCATGTGCAAAGGTTAACTTTTTGTTATCGACGATTTTTTGCCACTGACCAACGGCCTGCTTGCAATCGTTTTGATCAGCGTAAACATTTCCAATTTGGCTTAATACCAAAGAAGAAAGCATGAGGCTTCCGCCAAGGCTTGGTTCAACGGTTTTCAAAACACGCAATGCTTCGTCTGATTTTTTGTATTTCAAATAAATTTCACTCAAATTCAAAGATGCCATCTGAGCCCCGCGACTTGTCGGTGCATCTTTAATTAATGTTTCAAAACCCTCAACAACAGGGCCATAATCTTTTTGCAAATCACCACTAGCTGCAACAACAGCTGGCTCAGCGGCTTTTGGATTTTTTTTGTCTTTTGCTGCCTCTTTTGGTTGAGAAGCCTGTTCGTAGCCCGTGCGCTTTTCATTGTATTGTTTCTCAAGACCATAATATTTTTCTTGAACAGTGTTTTCTTTTTCAGACTTAATGTAGCTAGCGATACTATAAGTAGCACCAGCAACGAAAAAAACACCGATACATCCAAGTACTAGTTTAGAATGTGATGTTGTCCATTGGAAACCCTTGATCAATTCGGCT
>JANNCH010000131.1:0-1549 GCA_031386315.1 Pseudobdellovibrionaceae bacterium | reverse complement strand
TCAATTTTGTCAAAATAAAAATTGATACCTTGGTTGGTTCCACTCTCTCTTTTTCCCAGCTCACTGAGGCCGAGAATAGAAGAGAGCGGCCCTCTTAGATCGTGCGAGGCCCGATAGATAAACATATTCATTTCACTGATCGGACAATATCAAAAAAACTTAAATCATCTGGCCGACTTAGGCCTTGCTGCCTAAGGTGTCTCATCATGAGACTTTAACCAAGCCATCAATATCGTGCGGTTCTTGTACGATATTCTTTTAAATCGCAATCGCAAGATATTCCCAGAGTATTCAATAACTTCACAGGTCACTTTGATGTTTTGAACATTTAAAAAAATCACATCTACAAAACGCATTTTCACTTGAGAATCAGCCATGGCTCGTTTCAAAAGCACGCGTGCACCCGAAATTGAAACTGACTCTGTCACCCCATCGTATATATCATTGGCCACAACCTGGACTGCGGTGCGCGTGTCATACCGGTTGGCCGGAGCCATGATCCACTGAGAACGACGATCAATGTAGGGGTAGCGAAAGTAAAAAGACAGCGTCCACATGGCCAACGTCGCAAGCAACGACATCAGCATAAAAATATCCGAAAAACTCTCTTGCCCATATGGCGGCCAAAAAAAGCGATACGCATTCATAGCGAGGATGACGGTTAAGGTGAACATCGCCAAAAGCCATGAAGTTCTATGGTTTTTCAGCAGCAAAATGCCCGCAAGTAAAAGCAAACCTAGCCAAATCCATTCACACCAAAAAACACTTTGCAGAAATAACAGAATATTTTGTGGCTGATACCAAAGTGGGTCCCCGCTCGTCGACAAACTAAAAAGAATATTACCTAAGGGAGATAGCAAAAAAATCAAACCAATGATGTAAACACCCACTGGTTTTTTTACCTGCTGATCCACACCTGTCATGTATTATCTCCTGATAACACATCCTGCCACGTTGCTTAAAGTCAGACAAAGACACAAACACGGACTAGACCATTAATTAGCAAAATCAGCACATGTAGAAATGCATTCTTCACGCGCTAACTTCACCCGTGTCGCCATACACTCTTTTGTTCCGTTATGTCGAACCACCGAGAGCGTTCCAATGGATGGAGTGTAGCTTTTTTTATTGTAGTATGCCTGACAGGCATAGGTGGCGTATTTCAATATGCCAGGTAATATGACCTCACCCTTTTCAGGGATAAAATCATTGGCTTGGTAACGATTGATACCGATTCCATTTTTTGAATTCGAGCTTTGCGAGACAACGAAATCAAAATTTTTTGCATTCATTTTATCGCAGTCGCTCAAGCTTTTCGTTTTTAAAATTCCAAAGGGATCTGCCCCTATAGAATCAATCATAAACACGTGACCGCGAATGGCTACAATGTCCCCTGCCAATAAGCTTTGATTGGCATCGACTTTAATTTTATTCAAGCATGTTAGACCATTTTTTTGTGGTTCGACGTAACTGCTAGATCCCCACGACCAAGCGTCTGACGCCTTCAGCGCACGCCCCTTTTGCATTCTCAATCCTGCCGTTGCCATCG
>JANNCH010000116.1:0-1553 GCA_031386315.1 Pseudobdellovibrionaceae bacterium | reverse complement strand
AATAATAAAAAAAAAAAACACGGCGAGGTAATTATAGTAAACCTGCAAAGTAACTTTATACGCTATAAGGACGTTGATGCGAAGCTTGTATTAGCTGCGGATGTAAGTAAAGAAATCGCCTACATTAAAGCCATAGAAAGGCAAAACAGCCGTTTGAGAGAAATTGCGTGGACCCAATCGCATATTGTACGTGCTCCCCTTGCCCGCATAATGGGATTGATTTATGTGTTAGATGGAAACATAGTTAGTGAAACCGACAGGGAAGATTGTATAAAACATATCTATTCATCGGCGCTTGAATTAGACGAGGTTATAAGAAGCATAGTTGACAAAGCCAAAAACGAAGAGATCAATTGATCGTTCCAGTTACCCCTACTCACGTGCGTAAAATCTGCAGCTTCAATTTAAGCGTTGTGCTATAGTGGAAGGTAAATTTTAAAAGCTAACTACAAATAGGTTTACTCTGGTTTCATTATAGGGAATGCGCAGGTTGAAAACCAGAAGTTGTCAATACTACTGACTACTGTCGTAAATTCTTCGGCATTTAAAGGCTTAACAATATAACAATTGGCCCCCTGGTTATAAGATTTTGAAATATCAGCCTCCGACGATGAGGTAGTTAACATGATGACGGGAATATGCATTAAGCCTTTATCTGCCTTTATTACACTTAGCACCTCATGACCGCTTTTTAGCGGCAGGTTGATGTCTAATAATATAAGATCGGGCAAAATGCTATCGCTATACCTGCCAACCTTGTACAAATAATTAAGGGCCTCCTTACCGTTACGTACTACGTTTAAATGATTGGCTACAGTACACTCTTCCAATGCCTCGGTTGTGAGTAATATATCGCCTTCATTGTCTTCTACCAATAGTATTTCAATAGCTCTCATCTTACTTTGCTTGCGCACCGGTTAGTGCATTTTATATAAAGGGGTTTAAATATGGGGCAGTTACTGCACTATTTACTTATGGTGAAGTAAAACGTAGTGCCTACATCTATAACAGACTCAAGCCAAATTTTGCCGCCAAGGTTTTCAACTATCTTTTTAACAATAGCGAGGCCCATACCCGTTCCGCTATACTCCTGCGGCCCATGCAGCCTTTGAAAAATGATAAATATTTTTTCAAAATATTCTTCCTCTATACCAATGCCATTATCAGCAACCGTAAAAAGCCATTTGTTGTGTTGGTCCGTACACGAAATACTAATAACGGGCGGAACACTTTGCCTTGAATACTTAATTGCGTTGCTTATTAAATTATGAAAAACCTGCATTAGAGGTGTTTTATAATTTTCAAGTACAGGCAAATACTGGCAATTGATGGTAACACTGTTTTCTTCAATTGATTTGCCAAGCATTGATTTAACATCATCCAATATGTTATTCAGGTCAATCAATTCTTTATCGTTAGTAAGCCTTCCCACTCTTGAAAACTCTAAAAGGTCAAGAATAATTTGCCTCATGCGCAATGCACCGTCCACGGCCATGTTAATGTAGGTTCTTGCTTTATCGTCTAAAGCTTTGTCGTATTTACGGTTTAGCTGG
>JANNCH010000115.1:0-8604 GCA_031386315.1 Pseudobdellovibrionaceae bacterium | reverse complement strand
TGCGGCCATTGCAAATTTGCGAGCAGGACGCTCTGTTCAAGGGGGATCCACAATCACTCAGCAAGTTGCAAAAACACTTTTACTTACGTCTGAAAAAACTTTCACACGTAAACTTCGAGATATTTTGCTCGCAATTGAAATGGAAAAAAATCTTTCAAAAGAAGATATTTTGTATCTTTATCTGAATCAAATTTATTTCGGCCAAGGTGCCGATGGTATTGAACAGGCCTCTCAGGTTTACTATCGAAAATCAGTTTCACAACTGACATTACCAGAAATGGCCATACTTGCCGGCCTGCCACAGGCGCCAAGCCGCTACAGCCCCGTTACCAATCCCCTTCGGGCCAAAGAACGTCAGAATTACGTTTTACATCGAATGGCTGAAGTCGGCTTTATCACAAAAGAGCAAGCGCAAGAAGCCGTCAAACAACCTGTTAAAATTTATGTCCGCGAAAATTACGAAGAATATGCACCCCATTTTTTAGAAACCATTCGTAAAATTCTCATTGGCCAATTGGGTGAAGATACGGTCTTAGACAAGGGTTTGAGTATTTACACAAGCATTGATCTGCCAAAACAATTGGCAGCACAAGAGTCTGTGTTGATGGGACTTAAAGAATTAGACAAACGCCAAGGCTATCGCGGGGCCGTACAAAATATTTCTTCTAAAGAAGATGTCGAGAAATTTCTAAAAGATGTCCGAAATAAATTAGTTTCTCTATCGACTCCAGAAAGAACAATTCTGCCAGACGGTAAGTTTGCAGAAATCATACCCGGCAAATCTGAGAGTGCTAAAAAAGAAAACCTTCCAGCCTACATCAAGCTGAATAGCACTGTGGAAGGTATTGTTGAAAACGTCGATGATTCACTTGGGATGGTCAGTGTGATTCTGCCTGAAGCACGCGGAGTCATTGATTTTGAAAATATGAATTGGGCCCGCAAACCAGATACAAATAAACGTTGGGATCTAGATACGATCAAAAAGCCATCAGAAGCTTTGAAAAAAGGGGATGTCATTTTTGTAAAGGTCACCCACGAAAAGTTTCAACCTACACGCATGCTGGCACAAATTGCTAAACGCAAAGCCCAGGCCAAGGGCAAACCAGTTGAAACCGTGAATCTTCCTGATTTTTCAAAATATCTTGAACTTGAGCTTGATCAAGACCCCGTTGTTGAAGGTGCGTTGATTTCTTTTGATCAAGATACACAAGACATCATCGCCATGGTCGGTGGTTCTAACTTTCAAAAAAGTGAATTCAATCGCGCTGTACAGGCCCCTCGTCAAACGGGCTCTTCATTTAAAGCCATTGTTTATGCTGCCGCTTTGGATAAGGGATATAACCCCGCAACGCCTATCATGGATGCACCGATTGTCTATGAAGAGGGTGGCGACAAGACCAACGATGAAGAAGGTCAAGACGGTGATGTTAAAGTTTGGAAGCCCGCCAATCACTCGAAAAGTTTTGGTGGTGATATTATCTTTCGAAATGCACTCGTAAGATCTTTGAATATTCCGACAGTTAAAATTATTGAAGACCTTGGTGTGCCTTGGGCGGCCGAGTATGCACGTCGACTGGGGATTTACAGCCCGTTGAATATGGACTTTACATTGGCCCTAGGCTCTAGCGGCGTCACTTTGTACGAAATGACTAAAGTCTTTTCTGAATTCGGTCGTTTAGGAAAACGCATTCGACCCATGGTTATTCACAAAGTTAAAGATGCAAATGGCAAAACTTTAATAGACGGAATATCTTTAGACATTCGTTTCGATAAAGAGGTCAAAGAGTACGACAAGCAATTTGAAGAACGTCGCCGCGCTTACCTTGATGCAATAAAAGATCCTGCCTTTGTTGAAGCTCAAAATGCATTAGAAGGTAAAAAGAAAAAAACCGATGCCGGGATTTTCTTTGAAGATCCAGATCAGCTCATAAAACCGACGACTGCTTATGTTACGACAACATTGCTAAAAGGAGTTGTTGAAGACCGCATGGGGACAGGTGGACGTGCCCGTGCCATCGGACGTGAGGTCGCAGGCAAAACCGGAAGTTCGAACAATTATTTTGACGCATGGTTTATGGGATATACGCCCCAGATCGCCACAGGCGTTTGGGTTGGATTTGATAAAGAAAAAAGTATCGGTAAAGGCGAAGTCGGCGGACGCGCCGCCCTGCCGATTTGGACCGAGTATATGAAAGCTGCTCACGAGGGACTTCCACAGATGACTTTCCCTATTCCACCAGGTATTGTTTTCGCAAATATCGATAGTGACAGTGGCAAACTAGCATCTGCCACTACCAAGAATATTTTGCGACAAGCTTTTGTTGAAGGAACTGAACCTACTGCCGCTTCAAGTAAGTCAGATGAAGCGACAGATTTCTACAAGCAGGATTTATCGGAATAAAGGACATTCACCTTTGGGGTGTGAAACAGAACAATCTTAAAAATATTGAGGTCAAAATCCCGGTTGGCTCTATGACTGTGATTTGTGGCCCCAGCGGATCTGGCAAAAGTTCTTTGGCCTTTGAAACTTTGTTTGCCGAAGGTCAACGTCGCTTTATTGAAAGTATGTCGAATTATGCTAGGCAATTTTTAAATAAAGCACCCAAGCCTGATATTGAAGGCATCAACAACATCCCTCCGGCAATTTCGATTGAACAAAAAAATACTGTGAAAAGTTCTCGCTCAACAGTTGGCACAACCACCGAGTTGATCGACTATCTTCGTCTTTTGTTTGAAAAAGTCGGGCGTTCTTATTGCCCGACCCATCACTGCCCCACTGAAAAAGAGAGTGTCACTGAAGCTACTGATAAGGTGATTCAAAAATTTTCAGGTAAACGAGGCTATATCCTTGTTGAAGTAACCGAAGCTGGTCGCGTAGCTCAAGGTAAAAAGCTTCATTCTCTTTTATTGCAAGATGGCTATCTTAGGATTTACATTCCACCGACGCCTGCAGCACAGGTGCCTGCTGCAAAATCAAAAAAGAAAGCTAGCGCTAAAGAGATTGCTAAAGGCGCTGCCGGTGTCACACAAGAAGAGATGGGAACAGTCGTCGAAATTTCTGACCCTGCTTCTATTAAAAGAGGTCTGCCAAAAGAAAGTTTCTTTTTAGTTATTGATCGTATGAGCTTTAATTTAGACGAGCGCGAGCGCATCGCTGATTCAATGACTCAAGCCTATGAAGCCAGCATTAAATACAATACAAATACACTCACTAGACGCGCCAATGTCGTTACGACAGAAGGGCAAAGAATTCAAGTCAGTGAAGAAGCTTCTTGCCCCGTTTGCGGATATACACCACCGACTTTGTCATCGCGGCTGTTTAGCTTTAACAGTCCCATCGGAGCCTGCCCGACCTGCAAAGGATTCGGTAACATTTTAGAAGTTGATGAAGCAAAAGTTGTTCCCAATCCAAATTTAAGTTTGGCTGCGGGTACATTGAGTCCTTTTTGGATGCCCAGTGCCGCGCATGAAAAAAAACAACTGTTAGCTTATTGCAAAAAAACTAAAATCGACATTCATACACCTTGGAAGGAACTTCCTAAAGAACACCGAGAAGTCATTTGGAATGGCAATAAAGATTTCTTCGGGGTTAAAGGGCTTTTTGAATATTTAGATCAGATTAAATATAAAATGCATGTGCGCGTTTTTATTTCTCGCTTTCGCAGCCCCCATGTTTGCCCCGACTGCAACGGCAGTCGACTGCGTGATGAAGCAAACCATGTACTCGTTAATGATACGAACATTACACAGCTGACTCAGATGACTATTGAAGACCTATGTGTCTTCTTTAAAAAAATTGAGCTAACGCCTTTGCAAACAGATGTGGCAGGCGAAGTGCTTAAGCAAATTCGTGCGCGTCTAGATTTTTTAATCCGAGTGGGTGTTCACTATCTTTCATTAAGCCGTGAAACACGCACCCTTTCGGGTGGCGAATACCAGCGTTTGATTTTAGCCAATCAGTTGGGCATGGGATTGTCACAAGCTTTGTATGTATTAGATGAGCCGACCGTAGGTTTGCATCCACGAGACAATGATCGTTTGATTTCCATCTTAAAAGATCTCAAAGATTTAGGTAATACTTTAGTTATCGTAGAACATGACCATGATGTGATTAAAAACAGTGAGCATATTATCGAAATGGGTCCGGGCTCGGGTTACTTGGGCGGTGAAGTTGTTTTTGCTGGAAGCACAAAAGATTTCTACAAATCTGCAAAATCGATCACTGTGCCTTTTTTAATGCCATCTAAAGAGCGCTCTATTCTAAGAGCCGTGCGCCCCGTGGATGTTGAGGGTTACCGCTACAAAATAGTTTTAAAGCATGCTAGCGGTCACAATCTTAAGAACGTTGATATCACGATTCCACTCAATCGCTTGGTAGCTGTTACCGGCGTCAGCGGCTCAGGAAAATCAACTTTGATAACAAAGACTTTATACCCGGCAATTGCGCGTGCATTAGAAATTGATTATTTGCCTGCACAAAAATTCAACGCCATTGAAGGCACCGAGCATATTAAGAATGTTCTGTTGATCGATCAGTCGCCCATCGGAAAGTCTGCACGTAGTTCTCCTATAACATACCTTAAGGCTTTTGATGCGGTTCGAACGATTATGTCGTCTGTCGAAGAATCAAAAGTGCGTGGCTATACTCCGGGGACCTTTAGCTTGAACGTAGATGGTGGGCGATGTCCTTCCTGCAAGGGCACAGGCTATGAAGAAATCGACATGCAATTCATGGATAATGTCGTAATCCCGTGCGATGTCTGTGATGGCAAAAAATATCGCAATGAAATCTTGGAAGTTCAGTACAAAGAAAAAAATATTTTTGAGATCTTGTCGATGACCGTATCAGAGGCTACGGGATTTTTTGTCGCTCATCCGAATATTCGCAAGCCGCTGAGCGTATTGAAAGAAGTGGGTCTGGATTACCTACAACTTGGCCAACCGGCAAACTCTTTGAGTGGTGGCGAGTCACAGCGTTTAAAAATTGCGCGTGAACTTTCTCAAGTTCATCAGAAATCCACATTATATATCTTAGATGAGCCCACAACTGGATTGCACTTTCGCGAAGTCGATCTTCTAATGAAAGTACTAAATAAGTTAATCGACGCTGGTGGCAGCGTCGTTGTCGTAGAACATAATCTGGACGTGATTCGTGGATCTGACTACATAATTGATTTGGGCCCAGAAGCTGGCGTCAAAGGCGGCTATGTGGTTGCAGATGGAGCGCCGATCGATATCATGAAGTCCAAGAAAAGCCTCACTGGCCAATACCTCAAACGCTATATGGAAAACAAATGATCGCTGAAATCAAAAAGCTAGTCGCTGAAGTAAAACCCCACAAAAGAAAGTTTATCATCGTACTTATTGCGGGTGTATTTTATGCGGCAGCGACAGCGCGAAGCGCTTATATCATAAAGCCACTATTTGATAATCTTGCTCAAGCGAATTTTGACAAAGTTTTAGATCTAGTTCCAATTGCTTTGGGACTTGCTTTGATTGCGGGCGTAAGTCGCTACTTTCATATATATCTGATGAACTATCTTACTGAATGCGTGGGACAAAGTATTAGATTAAAGCTTCAAAAAAAGTTTTTACGTCTTAATCTAACTTTTCACAATGGCTATGACAATGGCTCGGGTGGGCTGATCAGTCGCATCTTGAATGATATTAAATCCATTCAAGATGGCCTACGCGCAATGGCTGACATTTTTATACAACCGCTACTTTTTATCGCATTGCTTACAAATCTGTTCATCCTAGACTGGAAGCTCACTCTTGGGACTTTTATAATAGTTCCGTTCATTGTCTTACTTGTCAGAACTATCTCAAAAAGTTTACGCAAGTATATTCCGATGGGGCAAGTTGTTCTCGAGAAAATGACTTCAACGATCAAAGAAACACTTGATGGTGTGCGCGTAATTCAGTCCTTCAATTTAGAAAAAGAAATGGCTCAAAAGCTTGAAAATGAATCAGACGAATATCTTGAAATTCGTCGCAAAGTTCATTCACGTGCAGAGGCTATGGGACCTATCACAGAATTCATCGCAACTATTATTATAATGTGTGTTTTGCTATATACGACATATGAAGTATCTCAAGGTCGATCATCACCGGGGTCTTTCATCGCATTTGTTACTTCACTAATCGCTTTAAACCAACCAATTAAACGTGTTCAAGAGGCTTACGTACGCGCACAAGAGGTCATTGTATCTACTCAACGGGTATACAGCATTATCGAGTCAAAAGAAGAGGTCCCAGAAAGCTCTTTCAATAGAGAATTTCCTCTTAATTGGAATAATATCATTTATAAAAATGTTAGCTTTTCTTATGGTCACTCGCAGATTTTAAAAAATATTAACCTTGAAATTAAACGCGGTGAAATTGTTGCGCTCGTCGGCGCCAGCGGCAGCGGTAAATCGACAATCGTGAATTTACTCGAACGATTTTTTGATGCTACCCATGGTGAAATTTTAATTGATGATGTGAATATTCAAGATCTCAGCTTAAAAGAATTGCGCAGAAATGTTGCCTTGGTAAATCAAGATGTTTTTTTGTTCAGCGATACTATAGAAAGAAATATTTGGGCGGGCGACTACAACCGTACAAATCATGACGTTATGCCCATGGCAAAACTAGCTAATGCTCACGAATTTATAATGAAAATGCCGCATGAATATCAAAGTCGTGTCGGTGATCGTGGAAATTTACTTTCTGGTGGCGAAAAACAGCGCATTAGTATTGCACGCGCACTATTTAAAAATGCTCCGCTACTGATTTTAGATGAGGCCACATCAGCTTTAGATACTGGAAGTGAGATCGAAGTACAGAAAGGTCTGGATCACTTAATGTCTGGGCGTACGGCACTCGTGATCGCCCATAGATTGTCGACTATTCAGAAGGCTGACAAAATTGTTGTTCTTAAAGAAGGCCAGATCGTCGAAGTGGGCACTCACAAGACTTTACTCGAGAACAATGGTGAATACTCAAAATTTCATCGTATGCAACATAGCTAAGATAGCGACTCTATTAGGTCTTTCTATCTCAAACTAAAACATAAATTTAAAGCCTTAAGTCCAGACTCACCAAATTTTAGACACCACTGTTAAGTTTTTAGACTATTTCGACGATATGAGTGTTGAAACATTTGTCAGTAAGACATGACGAAGGAGATCTTTTTATGATCAATTGGGATGAGTTTGAACACATACACGTGATCAAAAAGCTCAAACAGATTTTAAGTGCATGGTGGAATATAGATATCGTTCTAACGGACGAGCGTGGAATGCTGAAGGGCTATGATTCGGCGAAAGCTGGCTTTAACAATCCCGCCATTGCTAATCTAGTCAATAAAGAAGCTGGGCAAAACAGCATCGCAGAGCTTGTATCAAGATCTTTGGATGACTTGCGCACTTCAAATAATCGCTACAGTTTAAAAAAATGGGACATTGTTGGTTTTGATGTGGGTGTATTCCCTATCATGATTGAAAATGACTGTGTTGGTACTGTCGTAGCCATGGGCTTTTTTAAAGATGCTGATTTTTCAATGCGTCTTCAAGAAATTCGTGATCGTTTGGCAGCCTTTGGCATGTCTGGCGAAGTGATCGAAAAATGTCTTGGTAAACTAAAGTATCTTGATGAATCAGAGCGCATTCACTTCTGTGAAATTTGCGAATTGGTATCTCAAGAAATCGTGACTTTGCATCTTGAAATTTCGTCTCGCGAGAGCCGCATTCAAGAGCTTAGCAAAGAGCTTGGCAACAGATTTAAATATGACAATATGATCGGCAAATCAAAACCAATGCAATCACTCTATGCTTTGATGGATAAAATCAAAGGCGCTGACTCAACGGTATTGGTTCAAGGTGAAAATGGTACTGGTAAAGAGTTGATTGCAAAGTCGATTCACTACAATTCTTTGCGTAAAGACAAAGCCTTTGTGATCCAGAACTGCTCGGCCTTCAATGATAATCTTTTAGAATCAGAGCTATTCGGTCACGTGAAAGGTTCTTTCACTGGTGCTATTAAAGACAAAAAAGGTCTTTTTGAAATGGCTGACAAAGGGACGTTCTTCTTGGATGAGATCGGGGATACGTCTCCACAAATGCAGGTGAAACTTCTGCGCGTCATTCAAGAGGGTACATTCACACCGGTGGGTGCCACTGAGCAACGCAAAGTCGACGTTCGCATCATCGCAGCTACAAATAGAAATCTTAAAGAAATGGTAGAACAAGGTACATTCCGTGAGGACTTGTACTATCGCTTAAACGTTATCAACATACGCGTTCCGCCTATGCGCGAGCGTAAAGAAGATATCCCTTACCTAGTCGATTTTTTCTTGCACAAAGTGCAAGAACAACAAGGCTTGGGCGTAAAGCGTGTGTTAACAAAACGTGCTTTGGAAAAGCTTTATGACTATGCTTGGCCAGGCAATGTACGTGAATTGCAGAATGAAATCGAAAGACTTGTGGTTCTTTCTGGCGACGAAACAAAATTGATGGCTGAATTACTTTCTCCAAAAATTTTAGAGGCCGGCGAGAAAAACAAAGTTCAAGGCTCACGACTTCAAGGTAAGCTGAAAGATGCACTCGAAGATCTTGAACGCGA
>JANNCH010000418.1:0-5218 GCA_031386315.1 Pseudobdellovibrionaceae bacterium | reverse complement strand
ACTTTGTATTATCAAAATCAAGTCTGTTGGCCTTTTTGTCTTTGGTGCTGATCTCTTGTACCCAGCAAAAACCAAAAGACTCTCAAATTCAGATGATGTTATTATCCGCCATATCGCTAGTGGCCTAGCACCTGTTGGCTTTGTATGTTGCCCATGAACAATGGGGATTTCATTACGAAATCACTGCACAAGGCAAACGCTTTAGCGTATCCGAACACTTTCTTTCTGACTTGTTGAAACAAAAGCGTGATTACATCAGAAGATTTTTAAATGGGCCTATCTGATATCCTGGCGAATAAGACTTAGTCTGCTGTTTTTTTGAGCACCACGAGGACGTCCGATTTGCTCGATTGTCAAGCATGACACAATTTGTAAAATGAAAATATATACTGCAGAAGCTGCATATCGCCGATTGACTGGAATCCGCACAGGCACTAGCTTTCAATCCCTCGCGGGTGACAAATAGAATGACGATGAATCCACTTCCTCCACAGGCCTACACGAAAGATATTATGCTCAAAGCCTACTCATGGCTTATGGGGCAGAGTAATTCTATCAAAGAGATGGCAACAACCCCCGATATTCTTGTGAGTCTTTACTTAAAAGCTACTCGCGACGGTGACGGCGCACTGGATCGTCCTAGTATCACAAATTTTAAAAATGAGTTGAAAAGCCTTGCGGGCTTACTGGGCGAACTTGATAAAGCGCCATCAATCCCATCAACTATTCCAATGCCTAATATTCAGGAAAGCACTGCTGCCACGACTCACGTGGCCTCGTCAGCACCAACAACAGCAGCTACCGCTGCGCAGACTTCTAAACCATCTTCAACTGCGCAAATTACACCGACGCCAACTATGACTGCCAATCTGACTAATGCACTGGGCTTAGATGCCTGCAGCCTTGCAATGATTCACGAAGTCAAAGAGGACCTTAACTTGAGTAGTGATTCAGAAGCCCTCAGAATGCTCATCAAGGTTGGCTTCTCTCACGCCAAAAACATGCTTCCTTCATAAGCGAAGCGCACAATAAAACACTTAAATATTTTCATATTTTGGCTTAGGCTAGTGAACTCACATATTAAGAGGTTTTGAGTGTCCACAACACCAGATTATAAATCCACCATCCGTCTTCCCCAAACTGACTTTCCGATGAAGGGCGACTTGCCTATCAAGGAACCAAAAATCATTGAGCAATGGGAAGCCAAACAGATTTATCAAAAAATGAGCACTAAAAATGCAGGCAAGAAAAAATTTATTTTGCCCGATGGCCCCCCTTATGCCAATGGTGCTATCCACTTGGGTCATGCCCTCAATAAAACTCTCAAAGACATCATTATCAAATATAAAAATTTGCGTGGCTATCAAGCGGTTTTCATTCCAGGTTGGGATTGTCATGGTCTTCCAATCGAACACAAAGTTTTAAAAGATTTGCAGGCGAAAAAAACTCCGAAAACAGATCCTGAAATTGTTCAGCTTTGTCGTGATGAAGCGCAAAAATGGGTCGGCGTACAGCGCGATGATTTCCGTCGCTTGGGAATTCTTGCAGATTGGCACAATCCATATTTAACAATGCTCCCAGAATATGAAGCCGAAGAAGTACGCGAGCTTGCGCGCTCTTTCAAAAAAGGTCTTGTGTATCGTGGTGTGCGTCCCGTTTACTGGAACTGGGTTTTAAAAACAGCTTTAGCTGATGCCGAAATCGAATACCACCCGCACAAAAGTCCTTCGATATATGTGAAGTTTCCAATCACGGATACGACCACTTTAAAGAAATTGAATTCACCTAGCAAACCCACATCAATAGCTATTTGGACAACGACACCTTGGACTTTGCCAGCGAATACTGGCATTTCGTTGCACCCTGATTTTGAATATTCAGTTTACGATGCAGGGGCAGAAAATTTTGTGATCGCAAAAGGCTTAAAAGAATCTTTTGAAAAAGACACAGGTCTTGCACTTAAAGAAGGCTTTGTTTTCAAAGGTGCCGATGTTGAGCTAGGCAAAGCGCGCCACCCTTGGATTGACCGAGATTCTTTATTTGTTTTAGGTCTGCATGTCAGTCTTGATGCCGGAACAGGCGCCGTTCACACAGCACCTGGACACGGAGCAGACGATTTCAAAGTAGGTCTTAAATACAAATTGCCCGTATTGAATCCTGTGGATGATTCAGGTCTATTCACTGATGAAGTTCCAGAATACAAGGGCATAAATATTTTCAAAGCCAATCCGATGATTGTAGAGCGCTTGCAACAAAGTGGACACATTTTAGCATTCAAAGAAATCGAACATAGCTACCCACATTGCTGGCGTTCGAAAGTACCTTTGATTTTCAGAACGACCCCACAATGGTTTATCGGTATTGATTTGGAAGATTCACAAATTCGTCAAAAAACGATGCAAGCGATGAAAGCTATCAAGTTCGTTCCACAGTGGGGCGAGGCGCGTTTTCACGCCATGATCGAAAATCGTCCCGACTGGTGTATCAGTCGTCAGCGCCTTTGGGGCGTTCCTATTCCTGTTTTCACATGCATAGCTACGGGCGAGACACTGGCTGACTACGAAGTGATGATGAAAGTGGCCGATACCATTGAGGCTGAAGGCGGCATCAAGGCCTTTGCAGCCAATGATCCAACAAAATTTATTTCCAGTGCGACGATTGAAAAAATTCGCAAAGAATCTGGCAATGCACAATTTGGTACGCAAGGTTTCACACATGGACGTGATATTTTGGATGTTTGGTATGACTCAGGTGTGTGTCATGCAGCCGTTCAAAAAAAGCGTGAGGGCATGGGCTTCCCGGCGGATCTTTATCTTGAAGGCAGCGATCAGCATCGTGGTTGGTTCAATACTTCATTGCTATCTTCAATGTGCACAAATGGTGAAAGCCCTTTCAAAGGTTTGCTGACTCACGGTATGACCCTTGATCCACAGGGACGCAAGATGAGCAAATCCTTGGGCAACACTGTAGAACCTCAAGAAGTGTCATCAAAAAGTGGAGCCGAAATTTTACGTTTATGGACGGCCTCAGTCGACTACGGCAAGGACATGTCTTGCGGTAAAAATGAACTAGACCGTGTGACTGAAACTTACCGTCGCATTCGCAACTCGATGAAATACCTCTTAGGTGCTACCAGTGATTTCGATGCTGCCAAAGATTCTGTACCCTATGAAAAATTAACCATGATTGATAGGTGGGCGCTGTCTCGTCTAGCGGCACTTCATCGTGATGTAACGACTGCTTACGATAATTATGAGTTCTACAAGATCTACCACGCATTGAATTTGTTCTTCACCGTAGATTTATCAGCCACCTATATGGACGTTTTAAAAGATCGCTTGTATACCTGGAAAGCCGATGGCAGTGCTCGTCGTGGGTCACAAACTGTTTTGCATCTGATGACTGACTATCTTGTGCGCATGATGACACCTATCTTAAGTTTCTTAGCTGAAGAAGTTTACGGATATATGAAGGGCACAAAGGCTGAAAGTGTTTTCTTGCTGAATTACCCCGAGGCACCTAATCAGTGGACCAATCCTGATTTAGAAAAACTTTTTGAAAACTTGTTGCGCGTTCGTTCGGATGTACAAAAAGTTTTAGAACCTATGCGTGCCGAAAAAGTGATTGGCGCAAGCCTTGAAGCCGCTGTTACAATACATTCCGTCGGCGCCACTTTAAATGACCTGCAAAGCTTTAAAGACTTGCGCGAGTTTTTGATCGTGTCTAAAGTGGACCTCAAAGAAGGCGCATATAAAATCGAAGCTTGCAAAGCAGACGGTGAAAAATGCGTTCGTTGCTGGGTTTATTCGACAGAAATCAGTCAAGATACAAAATATCTGGGCATCTGTCCTAAGTGCGTAGAGGCTTTATCATGAAGAAAAAATATTTGTGGCTCGCGGTGATTTCAGGTTTCTTTATCGCTGTCGATCAGTTAACGAAAATTTATGTGCATACTTCTTTTCACTTAGGTGAGTCTGTAGTCGTTATCCCTAACTTTTTTAATTTCACCTATGTTCGTAATTTCGGTGCTGCTTTTGGTTTTTTGGCAGAGTCTCATCCCTCTTTTCGCGAGGTTTTCTTTTTACTGATGCCGCCCATAGCGCTGGTCATCATTTTAATGATCCTACGCGGGGTCAAAGACAATGATACAAAACAGATTGTAGCACTTTCTTGTATTTTCGGCGGAGCCATCGGGAACTACATCGATCGCATACGTTTTCGTTACGTCATCGATTTTATTGATTTTCATTTCAAAGATAAATATAGCTGGCCTGCGTTTAATATCGCCGATAGTGCCATCGTAGGTGGTGTCTGCTTATTGCTTATAATGATGTTGCTCGAAAGCAAAGCTAAAAAAGCCGAAGAAAACGAAGCCAAGAAGGCATAGGCACTAGATAAAGAAGTATTGCAACCCAGGTGGGGTTTCTTCTTTTACGATCTCAAGGTTGAAGATACAGATGACCTCTGTACGAATGCCCTCTTTGACATTGAATATGGTCAGATCCGCATTTTCAACGATCTGGTGCAGTCCTCGACCTGCCCCGCCCTTGCCCTCGTTGAGGCTTCCGGCATTGCCTTGATAGCAGCTTTTCAAATAGTTAATAATTATATCTTTCGTTATGGCACCGAAGCTGTCTTCGACTGCAACCGCTAGATTTATACCATCACAAGCATATCGCAATTGCGATTGCTGATGTGTTTCTAACATGATCTCTTCTGTGCGAGATTTATGATTAAACAGTGATTTACCGTAAGAATCCACAGGGGCATCATAAATTGCATTCATGAGCATTTCTTCAACCACTGCGTTAACACGATCTAAAATTAAACGACGAATTCCAAAACGACGGAAGTGGTCTGTCATATTGATTTTAAGCTCATCTCTTTGTTTGCTGTGCAAAATGACTTGATGATTTACTTCAACACCCCAAGAAAGATACTTTTCTAAGCCAAAAAGATCTTTGTTGATTACTTTGTTTATCGAAGTGAGTAAGGCCTTACTTGAGGCTGCACGGTCATTGATATTACGAGAGACCACATTATCGACAAACGGCAGTTGCCCCAAAGCATCCAGGCTGTTGCTAATTTGCGAAGTTGTCATCAATAGAAAGTTTTTTGCCCATTTATTGTCATAGGCTTTCTTAAGAAAAGCTAAGTTTTTATCTTCACAAATTAGCAAGTCAACACTCTGTTGGGCTAACAAAGCTTCGGCTTCTGC
>JANNCH010000101.1:0-5848 GCA_031386315.1 Pseudobdellovibrionaceae bacterium | reverse complement strand
GCAATTTTTTGCAAAAACGATGTTGAACCAATCTCGGCTTTACACAAATCGGCCAATTTATCGATATTTGCTTCCATCGAGGCACAAGAGTCCAAACCACAGGATTTTAGAAGCTTTAAACTTTCATAGGGGTAATCATAGGCCTTCATGCTTGAAACTTGCCATTGAAAAAAAATTCTCAACAAAGGTTTGCAGTCTGCGTGAAAAGATTCAAAAAAATGAGAACACTCAAACAAAAAATGTCCAGCTGGCAAAGATTCATTCCAGTTCAAAGACCAATTGCGCTCTTCACTAAGACTCAATGAAACAAGCTTGGCCTTGCGTCCATGTGCGCAGGATTGTAAAAACTCGCGCGCTTGCAATAAAATCTGTTCAGGATGGCTTTCTGAAACAGCAAAGCCATTTTCAGGTATTTTTTGAATGAAACTATTCAGCCAACTATCCACATCTGCGAGGTTCACAGTCATGCCCGAATGCGGGTCCACTTCTTTCTGAAAGCCCGCCGCTAGCTTAAAGTAAAACCCCCGCCGTACAGGCAGGGGTTCAGTAATCACATAACTAAAAGCTTTTTGTCGAACGATTTGCATTACTGCTGCAGAACTTGTGCGTTTGTTTCAACATGTGAAGCTTTACGGAATTGATTCAACCACGCGTCATACATGCCCTCGGCACGTTGTTTTTGCGTCATCTCTTCTTGTTTGTCCGCATTGGCAGTCGCCGCAGCAGCTTCTACTTTTGTGCCTTTCAACTTCAAAATGTATTTGAAGTTGCCATCACGAACCAAACGCTTTAACAAAGGTTGGGCTGAACTGAGCTCGTAAACAGAGTCTCGCACGGCAGGACTTTGAATCTTAGGCATGCTTTCAGCACCTATTTCAAAGAATCCTGTTTCGTCCCACGCGACACCAAGGTCCTTCAAAAGTGATGTCGCCTTTGCTTCTTCACCTTTTGCAAGGCTCTCATCAAGCTCTTTCAATTTTTGATCAAAATTTTCATGGGCCAAAAGATTTTGAGCCACTTGAATTTTCTGAGCATCAAACGAAGCTGCTTTTGCCTCTTTTTTAGCGCCTACTTTGATCAGGTGGTAACCGAATTGAGTTTTTACTGGTTCTGAAATTTTACCGACCGGTAAAGTGAATGCAACATCTTCAAATTCTTTGGCCATACGGCCACGAGTAAAGAAGCCCAACTCACCTTTTTTGTTTTTACTGCCCGGATCATCGCTATATTTAGCAGCCAATTTTCCGAAGTCTTCTTTGCTAGAAGCTTGCTTAACCTCGTTGATTTTTTTTAACGCCGCCTCTTCAGAAGTCTTATCGCCTGGCTTAACAGAAATCAAAATATGCTGGGCTGAAACTTCGTCCTTTTGCTCATAGCTCGCTTTATTGGCTTCAAAGTTTTCTTGAGCTTTCTTAGCGAAGGTCGCGTCACCTAAGGCTTTTTGAGCTTCAGATTCACTGGCAGACATTTTTTTGATCACTTGATCTTGCTCGATGCGAGCAAAGCCAATATTCAATTTTGTATCTTTCAAGGCTTTTACTTTGGCCTCTTCGATGCTTGTCGGGCGCCCTACGATTTCGAAAAGTCTGCGTGAACGCAAGTTTTCTATGTCTTTACGAACCTTGTTTTCAAAGTCCCCCGGCGTAGAACGGGTCTGTTCAAGATAGCGGCCATAAAGTTCGCGCTGAAACTGCCCGTTTTGCTGAAAGAAAGGAATGTCTTTAACAATAAAGTCTCGCACTTCAGCATCTGTTGCCAAAATACCTTCTGCACGAGTCGCCTGCGCGACAAGCTCCATGCGCACTAGGTTTTCAATGGCTTGCTGCTGCAGCAGTTGACGCTGAGAGCTAAAATCCATGGCGCCACCAAAGAGGCTCGCATAGTATTGTTGAATGCGTTGTTCTTCTTGTTGAAAGTCCGCAAAAGAAATCAAACTATTATTCACACGGGCAACAGCACCAACGCCTGCGCCTAGTCTTCCCGGTAAACCGAAAAAGACAAATACTAAACAAATAGCTCCGAATAAGATCATCGCAGTGATGCTCTTTGCAGACAGAGTTTTGTTCCCAATCATTTGGCGTTTTAATTTTTCCGCCATATTCTCGCTCATATTTATTCCTTCCTAAAAACAATCTGAATTTAAAGCCTTCCCATTACCCAACGAAATTACTTATTTTTCAAGCGGAAATTGTTGGAATCTGTCAGGATTTTTTGCTAGCGTTCAATACTAAGAGGTGCATTTTGAACTTTTTCAACTTCGATTTAAAGAAACTCATCATGTTGGCGATCATTTTGATTCTGCCGCTGGTCTCCATCAACATGCAGCAAAAGCCAGAAAATTCTAACTGGCTGGCGAAACCTTTCAGTTTTTTAGCAAGTTCTGTGGAGGAACTCTTTTTTGGTTTTAGCAACGGAGTCAAAAGCACAACTTCACTGTATGTCAATTTGATCGACATCAAAAAGAAGAGCACCGATTTGCAAAGCAAGAATCACGAACTGCAAACTCGCCTCGAAGTAATGTCTGAACTACAACAGGAAAATGACCGCCTCAAAGAATTGGTTGGGTTCAAAGAAAATACAAAAATGGATCTCACAGCGGCCCAAGTCATTGGCCGCGATCTTGTCGTCGATCACAACACATTGACTATCAATAAAGGCACGAACCATGGTTTAAAATCAGGACAAGCCGTTGTCACAGTGAATGGCGTACTTGGTTATATTTTTAGACCTAGCTTGAATACTTCTCAAGTCATGTTGATCACAGATCGTTACGCCGTGGTGGATGGAATCGTTCAACGAACTCGTGCCCGCGGGATTGTCGAAGGCAAAAGCCCCACTGAATGCATGCTCAAATATGTTGAAAAAACAGAGGATGTTAAACCCGGCGACTTAGTTGTTACGGGTGGGTTGGATAATATTTTTCCAAAGGGCTTTCCGGTGGCCATTGTTGAATCAGTTGAACGCAAAACGTTTAGCGTTTCGTTGAAAGTAGATTTACGTCCTGTCGTAGATCCAAACAAAGTTGAAGAAGTTTTTGTTGTTAAAAATGCAGCTCAAGAAGATCTTGGCGAAAAGCTTGCGCCCACGACGGCAGCAACCGAGCCAGTTCAGGAGCCCACCAAGTGAAATTGAATTTGAATTTCTTTTTTAACTTCTTGATTTTGGTTTTAGTGTTGGCCCTGTGCTGTGGCTTTCAAACCAGTTTTTGGTTTCAGTTATTTGGCAATGTCCCTGCCCCATTATTGTGGATCAACGTTATTATTTACATCGCACTTTATCGCAAGCCCCACGTGGGGATCTGGGTGATCTATGCGTTGGGTTTTGTCGCAACCGCTTTTTCAGCCATTCCACTGAAAATGATGTTCGTCACTTTGCTACTTTTATTCGGAGTCGTTTACGCTGTCAAAAGCCGCGTGTTCTGGTCCGGCTCTGGCTACTACACTATTATGAGTGTTTTTGGAGCCGTTATTTTTCATCTTGTTTACTTTATTTGCTCTGTCGTGCTCGAACGCAATAGCGCGCCTGTACAGGTACTCGATAGACTCACACAAATAATACTGACGCCTTCTTTTGCTTTTCCGATGTACTGGCTGCTCGCCAAAGTGGACCGATGGACTCACTGCGAAGAACTACAAGAATCCGGAGGGGTCGAGCTATGAGTACCTACGTCAGCAACCCCGATGAGGCCAAAGAATATCTACCCCGCTACCGTCTGTTGTATTTTGCTATTCTTGGAACTTTTTGCATATTCTCGATGCGACTATGGTATCTACAAATTATTTCCGGGAACGAGCTTCGTGAGTTCTCTGAAAAAAATCGTATCAAACAAAATAAAATCAATGCGCCACGAGGTCTGATGTTGGACCGGGATGGCAAAGTCTTGGTGGAAAATCTGCCCGGCTTTGAAGCCATTTTGTCTCCACAATATATCGAGAGTCTGGATAGCTTAGCAAAGGCTGTTGGGCCAATCTTAGGCATGGAGGCTGAGAAGATTGTTATTAAAGTACAAAAGGCCCGCAAACAAAATGGCCCCTTCTCGCAAATTCGTCTCAAAGAGAATCTAAGTCGCGAAGAAGTTTTTCGTCTTAAACGCATCCGACTGGATACTCCCGGCTTAGAGATTCGCGAGTCCATCGTTCGCTATTATCCTTTGCTTGAAGATGGTGCGCAGCTTTTCGGCTATGTGGGTGAAATCTCAAAACGCCAAATTCCGCTGCTCAATACTTTATACAAAGACTTCATTAGCTTCAACCAAGGCGACATCATCGGCAAAAGTGGCCTTGAAGAAACCCTCGAACGCGACATTCGTGGCATCGACGGCGTCAGTTATATTCAAGTCGATGCCCATGGCCGCGAAACCATCACGCAGACACCGAACATTTACGGAGAAGAAATCAAAGATCAGATCCCTTCTCACGGAAACAATGCCGTCCTAACAATTGATCGCGATTTGCAAGAGGCCTCTTATAAATCATTCGCTGATAACAAACGCATTGGCGCCGTCGTCGTAATGAAAACGAATGGCGAAGTTTTAGCTTGGGTCAATGCCCCTTCATTCAATCCGAATGAATTTTCAACAGGGATTTCGCCGCAAACTTGGTCTAAATTGATCAACGACCCCTTCAAACCTTTGCGCAATAAAGTGATTCAAGATCACAACCCGCCAGGATCTACTTTTAAACCACTTGTGGCGGTGGCAGCTTTATCTGAAAAAGTAATCACTCCAACAACCATCGTGGCTGCCCCGGGTGTTTTCTTTTTCGGTCGTCGCCCTTATCACGATAGTTTGAAACAAGGTCATGGTAATATCACGATCTACCAAGCTCTGGAACAAAGCTCGAATGTCTTTTTCTTTAAAATGGGAATCGCATTGGGCGTAGATAAAATGTACGACTACATTCACAATATGGGCATTGGTCAAAAAACAGGAATCGAACTTGGGCGCGAGGTTTCTGGTACAATGCCAAATTCAGCATGGAAAAAAGCAACCATCGGTGAAGAATGGCAGCCGGGTGAAAATTTAAGTACCGCCATCGGACAAGGCTTTGTGAATGTCACGCCACTATCTATGGCCATCGCGTACAACTCAATCGCTACTGAAGGCAAAGTTGTAAAGCCCTTCTTAATTCGCAAAATCATTGATCAAGAAGGTCATGTATTAAAAGAAAACTTCCCGCAAGTATTGCGTGACCTACAGCAAACACAGCCTAATGGCATTAAAGTCTCAGCAGAAACTTTTCAAGTCGTCAAAGAGGGCATGAGACGTGTTGCTAACGGCGCACGCGGAACTGCCAGACACTGGAAGGTTCCAGGTGTCGAGATGGCTGGCAAAACGGGTACGGCTCAGGTCATGGGCTTCACCGCCGATCAAATCTATGCTAGCTGTATGTCTCGCCCGATTCATATGCGTCACCATGGTTGGTTTGTGGCCTATGCGCCGGCAGAAAACCCAGAAATCACCATTTCGATTTTGGCCGAACACTCTTGCCACGGAAACACGGGGGCGGTACCCATCGCTCGCGATATCGTCATGGCCTATTTTAAAAAGTATCACCCGCAGGTGATCGAAGATGCACTTAAAAACAAAAAAGTTCCGGTACGTATTGAACCAACCGTGACAACGGAAGAGGAATAACTGTGAATTTATCTTTGCACGTTGAAGAACGAAATTTATTTAACCGCCTCGACTGGAGCTTTATCCTTGTCATCGTGGCCCTCAACATTATCGGCCTTATTAATCTTTACAGCGCCACACACGGTCCCAATTCAGTCGAAGTCGAGTCTCTGTTTATTTCTCAATTTGTATGGCTTGGCCTGGGGTGGAGCATTTTCTTTATCGTGACCCTAC
>JANNCH010000084.1:0-3351 GCA_031386315.1 Pseudobdellovibrionaceae bacterium | reverse complement strand
TAAAAAATTCAATACTTGGGGAAACTCTGTTTCCCGAGGTGAACGAGGTCCTTCCATGAACCCTCCCTTATGCTGTAATTTTAGCCTGAAAAGGGGGTTCCCACAGGTCTTAAACCTGCAAAACCCTGAAATTGCGACCAGAGTCTTGGCGGGGGTTTGACTTAAGTGCAAAATCATTTATATTGGGGCCCGCATCCGGAGGATCTAAATGGCTGATTTGAGTCAGAAATGGAACGAAAATAAACCTGGTAAAGTATTTGTCGATCAATCATGCATTGCATGCGACGCCTGTGTTTTGACGGCTCCAAAAAACTTTTCGATGCACGAAGATGACGGCCATGCGTTTGTATCTAAGCAACCCGAGTCAGCTGATGAAGAAGCCGCTTGCAAAGAAGCGATGGAAGGTTGCCCTGTAGAAGCGATCGGTGACTTTGGTGACAAAGGCTAAACCAACTGCGAAAAGACCTCGACCAAAGTTGGTACGCCAACAGGTGGTCGATGAAATCGTACGACTGCTTAAAAAGTATTATCCCAATGCCCACTGTGCGCTCGATCATAAAAACCCATTTGAATTGTTAGTTGCCACTATTTTGTCGGCTCAATGCACAGACGATCGGGTGAATACAGTAACCCCTGCCTTATTTAAAAAGTATCCGACTGCTCAAAAAATGGCGAATGCAAAAATTGAAGACCTCGAAGAACTTGTTAGATCCACTGGATTTTTTAAAAACAAGGCAAGCAATATCAAGTCATGCTCGAAAAGCCTTGTCGAAAAATACGGCGGCGAATTGCCACGGACCTTAGACCAGATGGTCGAGCTCGCTGGCGTTGGCAGAAAAACGGGAAATGTTGTATTGGGGAACGCCTTTGGAATACCCAGTGGGGTCGTTGTTGATACTCATGTGAGTAGATTGTCGAATCGTTTTGCATGGGTCAAGACCGAGAATGCTGTGCAGATCGAAAGAGTGTTGATGAAATTAGTCTCTGAAGCAGATTGGATTCTTTTGCCACATCTTTTGATCTCGCACGGACGGGCTATCTGTAAGGCGAGAAAGCCACAATGTGATAAGTGCTTCCTTGAAACGATCTGCCCTAAGAGGTTAGAGTAGCTATATGTTTTTAGCATTCTTTGAAAGTGTCAAATACGTTGGTCATTTATTGCCGATTTCTTTTTTAAGAGTATTTCTGGGTTATTATTATCTAGATCAAGCTCTATTGAAATTCCACGGTGATTACTTAACGAAGCCTCGCATTGCAGAGCAAATTTCTGAATGGCTGCCAGCTAGTCATGCTCCGCATTGGTATAAGATATTTATGAGTGCGCAGATGATTCCAAGTTGGCAAACACTGGCCTTTATTATCACGGGTCTCGAATTCGCCATCGCGATTTCTTACGTTCTTGGTTATGTGGTTCGTCCCGTTGCTTTGCTGGGTGTTTTATTAAGCATGAATATGCTTTTCATTACAGGGCCGGGCTCGGAAGATCTATATAAAACATTTTTAGCGATTCATGTGATCATGGCTTGGGTTGGTGCGGGTCGTTGCTTAGGTTTTGATTATTATTTCTATAAACGTCGTCGTGGGATCTGGTGGTAAGTCATGAAGCATTTTGTTTTATTTATGCTCGTGGTTTTTGTAGGTCTTTTTTTGACGGTCATCAATAAGACTGACAATGTGAAATCGATCATAGGTGGTGACCCTACTTTGCGTGTCTTTGGATATGCAAGCTTTACGGGTCGCTATGGCCCAGGTCCACAGCTTAAAGAAATTTTTGAAAAAACTTGTCACTGCAAAGTGGAATTCATCGAAGGCAGTGATTCGGGGATTTTACTGCAAAGATTGAAAATCGAGGGTGAAACCCTCGGTGCAGATTTAATCATTGGTTTGGACCAGTTTGATTTAGAAAAAGCTTTGAAAGAACAAAAGTGGCGTCAGTTGAAATTGGGCACTTTGGATGTTTATGACCCGGTAAAGCCCGCACTAGCCAACGGATTCTTTGTGCCCTTTGATTGGGGCGTGATGTCCTTTATAGCGCGCAAAGGTGAGCTCGGACATATGCCAACAACCTTGGATGATTTACTTTCAAGTGAATACACTCGAAAAATTTCACTGCAGGATCCACGTACTAGTTCGCCAGGCATGCAGTTTTTATACTGGGTGATTCAAAGCAAGGGCGAGCAAGATGGTTTTGCCTATATGAAAAAAATGATGGAGCAAGCCCATAGTTTTGCACCAACCTGGTCGACCTCTTATGGCCTGTTCACTAAAAAGCAGACGAGACTGGCATTTTCATATATCACTTCGCCGCTTTATCATGAAATTGAAGAGAAAAATCCAAACTATGTCACACTTAAATTCAAAGAACCACATCCTGTGCAATTTGAATTTGCGGGCATTCCAGAAATTTGTAAAAACTGTGAATTGGCAGAACAATTCGTTAATATGATGCTGTCTAATCAAGGCCAAAAAATTATCATGGAAAAAAACTATATGTTCCCGGTGATGAAGGGCGTACGTGAAAAGACACTATTTGATATTGGTTCCGATGTCACAGTGATTCCAGGTTTCAGTGTGCCTACGCAAACTGAAATTGAATCATGGTTGAAAAAGTGGACTGACTTGCGACGAGATATTGCCAATTGAAAATTGTGAGTGTTCTGCGCATAGGTCTTGTACTTTTTTTGGTCTTCCCATTTCTATTTCTATTATTTGAATTCAAACCTAGCGAGTGGCCCGATTTTTCTGAACTTTTGTGGGCCTTCAAAAATTCTGCCATGCAAGCGACTCTTTCGGCTTTGGCCTCTGTCGTTTTAGGTCTCTGGGCCGCTTTGGGGATCTTGTCTGTTAGCTCAAGATTTAAGTTTTTGCGATCGACGCTAGAAATTCTTTGTTTGATTCCAAATTTTATTCCTTCAATTTTTATTCTTTTAGCGACATTGAATATCATGGATCCTTTCCCCATGGGGATTGTGGGTATTGCGATTATTCACACACTGATTAATTTTGGCTTAGTGGCAGTGATATTAGTGGGTGTGATCGAAAATAAAATAGGCAATTTCGCTGAGCTTGCCTTTGTTGAAGGTGCGACGCGATTTTATTTTATGCGCAAAGTTTTTCTACCATTGCTTAAAAAAGATTTGTTACTTGTTTTTCTTTTTGTCTTCATCGTTTGCTTTGGCAGTTTTGCAATTCCACTGATTGTAGGTGGTGGTCGTGGAACGACTATTGAAGTATTGATCTATGAAAAGATAAGACTTTCAAGTCATTGGGGCCATGCTGTTGTGCTGGCACTGGTGCAAAGTGCTTTTATATTTTTACTTTCGCTATTTGCTGCTGGGGCGCGTGGGGTTG
>JANNCH010000042.1:0-12604 GCA_031386315.1 Pseudobdellovibrionaceae bacterium | reverse complement strand
CAATTGTTGATCAATAACATAGTCTCTGCTTTAAAGGATGTACTGGTATTCATTCAACAGCCGCAAATCGAGCATTTTATGAAGGCCAAGTAACTACGGGAATGGCGTACTGAAAGGTCTTAAACTTTGAAAAATCTTTTTAGAGAGTTTAAAAACGCAAAAGCTATTTTAAAGGAAGAGGGATTCAAAGCTCTTTTCCGCAAGTATGGCTGGAAACTCTTTGCAGTGATTTTTGGATATTATCTAGTACGCGATGTGACACTTTATATTTTGATCCCAATGACTGTTCTTAAATTTATGTAGGTTGAGCAGCTTCGCTCTCGCGCACCGGTGGATAAACCGGCAATATAACTATAAATTCTGTCCCAACGCCTTCTTCAGACCGAACTTGAATTTCACCACCATGATTTTGAATAATTCCGTACGAAATACTCAATCCCAAACCGGTACCTTGACCCACAACTTTGGTAGTAAAAAATGGATCGAATATTTTTTCGAGCGTTTTTGAGCTCATGCCCTTGCCACTGTCTTGAATAGATATCTGCACGCGGCCTTTCTTGTCTTTGCTACCTTTAACCGCCATTGTCGAAATCCAAATATGGCCGGCTCCTTCAATTGCCTGCACAGCATTTGAAAGAATATTCATGAATACTTGATTGATCTGACTGGCATAGCAGTTAATCAGCGAAATAGGCTCGTAATGTTTATGCAATTCAATTCTATTTTTTATCTCGCCCTGAAGCAGATTCAAAGTGGTATCTAAACTTTGATGGACATCGATTTCCTGCAGCTTTGCTTCTTCGAGACGTGAAAAATTGCGCAAGCCCAAAACAATGTCACGCGTTCGGCGAGCGCCGTCCTGACAAGAAGCAATTAGCTTTGGCAAATCTTGAGTAATATAATCAAATTCATATTCTTCTTTAAGTGCAGAAAGTTTCGTTGGATTTTTTTCTGCAACACCGACTAGCTCAATTAGTTTGTCCGAATAATCTTTAAGATAAGTCATATTGCTATTGATAAAGCCAATCGGGTTATTTAACTCATGCGCAACACCGGCCACCAATTGACCAAGACTCACCATTTTTGCTGAGTGAACAAGTTTTGTTTGAGTTTCTTTCAGTTCTTTATTGGCGCCCTCAAGTTCGCTGATTTTTTTGCGAAGATCCGACCTTGCTTGCCAGATTTTTTTACTCATATCATTGAAGCTTTCAGTCAAAAGACCCACTTCTGTGTCATTTTTTACTGGAATAGTAATGAGCTGTTCTTGTGTTTCGAACGACTGCAGAGCATCTACAAGTTCATACAAAGGTTTTAACACCCAACTCGAGGTCACTAAAATAGTAAGAATCAGCAAACTAATGACGGCACCAACAACAGTAATAAAGGTGTAGTTCACATTTTTTAGAACAGCCTTGGCTTCACTTTTCGATGCCCCTAGGGCCACATAAAAAGTCGATTTACCCCACTCGAGTGAGTAAATCAAAAACCCGTAGGGATTTGATCGCACATTGAGTTCAAAAAATGAATCGGCACCTTGTTTAAAATACTTTTGAAAGAAATTTTTCTTATAAAGATAAAAATCTGGATGACTTGCAACAACCAGCTGTCCGTTGTCACGAAAAAGTACTAGTTCTAGTTTTAGGCGCGCTTTTAATTTTGTTAAAAAACTTTTGTCTAAATCAATGATTTGTTCTAGATAGCCCGCTAGGCGACCAGTTGAGCTTAAAACACGTGATATCAAAATGAGTGACAGCTTTTGATTTTCACCGAATTCAACGAGGCCAATTTCACTGTTGGATTTTAAATGAGCCATGTATTTTGCAGATAAAAAAACTGCATCCTGTACCGGGATAAAGCTTCGTACATCGCTCTTGTCGTCCTTAAATACTGAGGCAAGCATTTTACCTTCACGATTAAATACCGTAAGGCTTGTCGTAAAGTCCTGTTTCAACCACTGACCTGTGATGTTTTTGATAGTGGCGCCATCCCCCACAGACATATGGTAAAGTAAGTTTGGATCACGAATATATTTTTCACGCTTCTGAACAAGACCTGCTTTGTAGTCAGATAAAATCACACCCACTTCACGCGCATTTCCCGTTAGGCGCTGTGATAGTTCATGATCGATGGCTTTTTCATATTTAAGCATTGAATAGATAGTAACAAAAGCTAGCGGGACAATAGAAAACAGCAAGAACCATACGATCAAGATAGTACGTAATGATCTTTTCGGTTTGCGTCCTCGCGACTTCACTTTTTGTTTTCATCCACAGTGAAGATCAATCGAATAATTCCATCAGGCATCACACGACCGTGTTTTTCTTTTGAAATTTTGACCTTACCGTAGGTGGCAATATATGCAAATAGCTCTTGGTACTTGGCTTCAGGAATTGTGAAGTGATAGTAAAGTGACGTCGGTGTTTTTTGCCAACCAAGCTCAACATCACCCGCTTTGCGACCCCCCAGTGCCGTTATTTTTTCAGATATTTTTGGCCCTGCCATATCAATGTTGGTGATATAGATGTTCCCACGATATAAAAATCCACCCGATTCTGCTTTTGGCAAATTAGGCTCTTCGCTTGCCGCAAGCGGCGTACTTTCTTGAGTTGCTGTCGCTTGCGTAGCAGCAACTTTAGCTGCACCTGGCGATGGCTTTATAGCAGGCGTCGGTGTCACAACTTCATCCATAAATTTTTGCGAATCGGCCTCTACCTTTGCGACAACTTCTGTCGTCGGCTTTTCATCCTTTGTAATTTCAGCCAGCACAACATCTTGAGTTGATGTTGAAACACCCATCTTCATGACTTTTTCCCAAGGTGCGACTGTTAGTAAAATAACAATTGCGAAAACAACTACAAGTGCTTCTAGTCCCCACTTCAAACCCACTGGCCACTTTTCAAAATTAGATTTTTGCAAAAGCACGGACATGTATGTCGATGGAAAATTTATTTGCTCGATGATTGGCTGAGAAACAACAGTGTCTGCTAAGCGCTCTGCATAGCTTTGGCCGCTTTGAATTTTAGAAAAATCTAACTGAGCATCCCTTGAAAATTTAATATGTTCTTCAACAGCTTTTTTTCGCTCATCGTCCAATTTATCACAGAGATAATCATAAAGTAATTCATGTCCCATGAAAGAGGACACCTCACGCTGACCATTTTTCGACATGATGAGTTCGCCTTTTTCTTCAGACATGCTTGTGTCTTACCACTTGGGTCATACTACCCAACTTACGCAAAGCTCGACCCAGTCTGTAGCGGATCGTGCCTTGTGTGATGCCCAAACCTTCAGAAATTTCTTCGTCCGTAATTTTTAATATTTTTGACCAAATAACTGTCAGCAGCTCATCCTGAGTCGCATTTTTTTGAAACTCTCTCCAAGGTCCGAAGTCGACTCCGGCTGGAAGTAACCAACCCGATTCTGAAGAAGTATTTGGACGGCCACGAATAATGCGCAGTTTATATTTATTCCAAATAGTATGGGTTGCAGCCACTATGGCCACATTGCTTTTCAAATTTGTGTTGCGCTTGGTTTTTTCAGAACAAATGCGGAGCGCTTGAGTCGATGCTTCAATCGCCCTTCTATCGTCCAAAAACGCGAAATAGAAAAACAGACCGATGGCTTTAACATCAGACTCATTCATATGATTCCTAGTCGACAGTCAGTTGTCTTAGTAGATCCAATTGATCAAGTACTTTACCAGAGCCCATCACGACACAGCTAAGAGGATCCTCAGCGATTGAAACGGGAAGACCTGTTCTTTCTCTGAGTAGTACATCTAGGTTGGCAAGCATGGCGCCTCCACCAGTGAGTACGATGCCGTTATCAACAATATCAGAAGCTAATTCAGGCGGAGTTTTCTCTAGAGCCGTACGAACTGCGTCTACAACCTCAGACAAAGGATCCATCAAGGCATCGTTCACTTGTGAACTTGTGATCTCGATAGTTTTTGGAGCACCGGCCACAAGGTCACGGCCTTTGATCTCCATAGTTTTTTCTTCTTCGAATGGGTAAGCATTGCCGATCGCAATTTTAATATTTTCAGCTGTTCTTTCGCCGATCAAAAGATTGAACTGGCGACGAACATAATTCACGATGGCTTCGTCAAATTTATCGCCAGCAACTTTGATTGATTTACAATAAACAATACCACCCAAAGAAATAACTGCCACACCCGTTGTACCACCACCCATGTCGACAACCATGTTGCCAGAAGGTTCAGTGATTGGCAGACCCGCACCGATCGCCGCAGCCATAGGCTCTTCGATCAAATACACTTCACGTGCACCAGCGGATTGAGCAGCCTCTTTCACGGCGCGCTTCTCAACCTGGGTGATTCCATAAGGGACACAAATAATAATGCGAGGACGTATGAAAGATTTTTTTTCACCCATTGATTTGCCAATGAAATATTTCAACATGGATTGAGTGACTTCGAAATCGGCGATCACGCCATCTTTGATTGGGCGAATTGCAACGATACTGCCTGGTGTACGGCCCAACATATCTTTGGCTTCTTTACCAACAGCAAGAACTCTGTTCTGCATACCACGATAATTTTTTTGAACAGCAACAACGGATGGTTCATCTAAAATAATTCCGCGACCTTTTACATACACAAGTGTATTGGCTGTGCCCAAATCAATTGCGATATCGTTAGAAAAATAATCCGTAATCTTGTCAAAAAATGCCATGCCGACTCTCGTTTCAATGATGCGATTTTTTAAAAGTCTAGATTCTTCAAAAACGAGAGTCAATGCGGATATTTAGGCTGGTCCAAGACCCTTCTTTAACGCAAAGCATTTAAATCAGACGCTTTTTCCAATCAAGCTCGTGACCCATATAGGCTTGAAGTTGATGAATTTCTTGCGCTAGGCTTTCTTCAGACCAACCCAAGTGATGTTGAAAAACAGAAGCAATCTCGGTCAGCTGATGCATTCCATGGTTGCGATCCGCCAAAAATAGCGGCACTCGACGAGTGTAAAAATCGGTTAAGTGAAAACACATCGTATGTTGAATAGCCTGACTAGCCTCTAATTGCCAATATGTGTAATGCTCTGGATTTTTTGACATGATGACCTCGGCTTCCATCCCGTAGCGCTGAGCCAAAAGCTTTACCTCTTCATGACTGCGCTTAAAGCGGCTTTCCCAGTATTCAATTTGAATTTGCGCCTGCTGAAACGCGTCCACTGATGTGCTCGTGTTCAGCGCAGATGACGTATCTGATTTTTTCAAACGAGCCCGCTCATCAAAAGAAAAATGATGCAAAGCTGTGTCTACCGTCTGCTCAGACATCAGGCGATAGGTCGTGTATTTGCCACCAGCAACAAAAGTAATTCCACGAGGGTCATCAATAATGACATGTTCTCGACTAGTCTTTCCTTCGGTTGATGAACCATCTTTCACCAGGGGCCGCACACCCGCATAGCTTGCAATAATATCGTGTGAGGTTAGTTTTGCCCCGGGGAAGTACTGACCCAAGACTTTAAGTAAGTATTCCACATCTTCGACGGCGGTTCCTACATTTTCGGGTGAATCTTTGAAATCCGTATCTGTCGTTCCGACAATAATCATTTCATGGCGTGGAATTGCAAATACAATGCGGTCACTTTTTTCTGCCCCCATCACCACTGCACTTGTTAAAGGCAACCGACTTTTCGGCAAGGTCAGATGTATTCCCTTGGTAGGGCGAAGAATTTTCTTCCAGTCCTTTAAAAACGATTCACCCAGTTGATCGGTCCATGGCCCGACACAACTGATGACATGTTTAGTTTTGATTGAAAATTTTTCTTTTGAAATCTGATCTTCACAGTGCACTTCGTGAATTTTCCCATCAGCACCAAACTTTGCACCAATGGCCTTGATGTAATTTGCACAGTGAGCACCCAAAGCATTCGCCGAGCGCAAAGTTTCGATCACTAAACGATCATCATCCATATAGGCATCAGAATAGATATAGGAACCGCTCAGTTTGTCTGCTTGAATAGAGGGCATGCGATGAATGGACTCGCGCGCATTCAAACCTTCATGCATTTCGGGTGCTTGAAACAGCGCAAGCGCATCGTACAGCCACATTCCAAGACCCATTTTAAACATTCCAACTCGGCTATCTTCGTAGAGCGGAATCATAAAGCGCAGTGGATGAACCAAATGTGGAGCCATTTCAAAAAGTTTAGTGCGCTCGTTCAATGCCTCGAATACTAATTTAAATTCCATGTTCTCTAAATATCGAATCCCGCCATGGATTAGTTTGCTCGAACGTGAAGACGTTCCTGCGGCGAAGTCTTGAGCTTCAATTAGTGCTACCCTCAAGCCACGCGAAGCCGCATCGCGTGCAGCACCAGCCCCATTGATTCCCCCGCCGATAATTACCAGGTCGTATTCGTTCTCGCGAAAAAATTGCAGGTTCGTTTTACGATCGAGTATTGAAAATGTTTTCACGTGGATGCCTTTGTTGTTTTCACCATCAGAACAGGCGCCGCCCAATTTTCTGGTTTAAAAGTCGATACCGAATTACTAACACCGTTCACGTTGGGGAAGTAGACTCTTTGAAAATGCTTTTCGCGTGAAAGCTTATAGGCCAAATCACATAATTCATCACGAGCTTGCAAGCTAACATGCTGTATATGCTCAACCCATAAACTTTGTGTTTGGCCATCCAAAAACAGCAAGGGCTGCGCCAAAAAATAGCCAACTATTTTTTTTTCATCGTCGAAAGCGATGAAGCTCCAACCCATGGGTATGTAATGCTCCATGGCTTCTTTGCGCGCACGCGAATTCCATTGGGCGAACATTCTTTCCATTTCATCCGGAAAGGCTTCCTGCATTTTGTTTGTTTCAAACTCTAAAATCTGTTCAAGATCTTGCGTTTGCATAATCCGACAAAAAAGACTCATGATCGGCTGACTCCTTGTCATTCTTAGGCTTTTATTTCATACTAAACTCTTATGAAATACAAAGAATATTCAAAAGAGATCTGGCAGCAAATTGAACAATCGATTGAAGACGCTCTAAAGAGCGACACGCGACCCGTTGCAGCCTTTGATGCCGACGGGACCCTTTGGGATGTTGATCTTGGCGAGACCTTCTTTCAGTACCAAATCGATAAGAAATTAGTTTCGCTTCCAGAAAATGCATTTGACTACTATCATGAGCTGAAAAAGAAAAATAATGACCCGCGTGATGCCTATCTGTGGCTTGCCCAGATCAATCAGGGTATTTCGCTAAGCACAGTTCGCGAATGGGCGCAAAAAGCTGTGAGTGCTATCGATCCTGTTCCAATTTTTTATGAGCAAAAAAAATTAATCGAACTGCTTCATAATAAAAACATTGAGGTTTTTATTGTTACGGCCTCTGTTAAATGGGCCGCTGAACCCGGAGCCAAACTTCTAGGTGTCGATTTTGATCATGTCATTGGAATCGAAACCAATCTTGTTGGCGATAAAGTCGGAACTCAGCAAAAAGGAATCATCACCTATCGCCAAGGCAAAGTAGATGCATTGCTTGAAAAAACAAACGGCAAAAAACCCTTCTTAGCATCTGGCAATACCATGGGTGATTTTCAGTTATTACAAGCAGCCTCCCACATATCACTGGCCGTCAGTGCGGCGGCACGTGAGGAAGCCCTATTCAGGACCGAACAAGATCTACAGGAGCATGCTGCGACTGCCGGATGGCTCGCCCATCGTTTTGTCTAAGGCATTGGCCCTTCGAACACATGTTTAAAAGCATCTAATATAAGTTGCCTCCACCATATTCTGGCCGAGGGGCAGCTACGATTTAAAGCGACAAGAAACAACTATGGTCACAAGTGGCGGTCTTTATAAATTAAATTGTTCAACGTCGGATATATCAGAGAATAACTTTTCATTAGAGCGCAATCCTGATCGGGATTGCGCAGTTTAAAATCTTTATTTACCAACAACTTTTTCAATATCACTGATTTCTTTAGGAACCGAAGACGTCATGTTTTCTGAGCCATTTGATGTCACACGAATATTGTCTTCAATACGTATGCCGATGCCACGATAGTTTTTAGGTGCCGAGGTGTCCTCTGCGGGAATATACAGGCCAGGCTCGACAGTGAAGCACATATTTGCTTCAAGCGGGCGGGGCTCTGAACGACGATAGTATAGACCCGCATCATGCACATCTAAGCCTAACCAGTGGCCAATACCATGTGGATAATATTTTTTGTGCTGCAAAGCCGAGATCACATCTTGCTTGCGTCCAGACAATAAACCTAGTTCAAGCATAAGGTCTGTTAGAAGTGATGTGCCCATTTCGTGTAAGTCTTTAAACACAACACCTGGCTTTACATAATCTATGATCTGCTTTTGTACATCTAAGACACCCTGATAGACCCTAGCCTGCTCATCCGTGAATTTGCCATTCACCGGATAAGTGCGCGTGATATCACCAGTGTAGTAATTGTATTCAGCGCCAGCATCAATCAGTAGCAAATCACCGTCTTTGCAAACTTGATCATTGAAATTATAGTGCAGTGTTGTGGCGCCATTACCAGTTGCTACGATGTAGTTGTATCCCTCACGTGCAGCCCCGTTCATGTAGAAGTGGTGAGCCAGAACAGCTTGCACTTGTCGCTCGCTAACACCAGGACGTGTGAATCTCATGGCCGCCAAGTGGCCTTGTGCTGAAATTTCGCAAGCCTCGCGCATTTGAGTCAATTCGTAGTCGGACTTGATCAAACGCATTTCGCCAATCAAAGTGTCAGCATCATGAATCGGCAACAATCCATAGCCAGTTCGTCCTGCTTGCAAACGAACGGATTCAAGAATTTTTTGTATGGTGTGATCTGCCTCTGGATTTTTATACAAACGGTAATATAGTTTATCCACGTCTTTTAAAAGTTGTGGTGCAACTTTTGAAAATTCATCGATGGCATATACCTTGTCTATTTTAAATTCGCCCTCGACACCCTCGGGTCCATAGCGAAAGCCATCCCAAGTTTCCCTTTCAGGATCACGACGACGAACGAACATCACACTCTCAGGTAAGAGCCCAGGCCGTAGTAATAAAAAAGATTCGGGCTCTTCAAACCCAGTTAAGTAAAATAAATTTGAATCCTGACGGTAGGGATGGCCTACGTCATGATTACGAATTTGCTCTGAATGTGCAGCAACAATGATGGCAGCCCCAGGAACTTGCGCCCCTAGTTTTTTTCTGCGTTCTGCGAAAATGTTCATATCAAAATTTGGCGTTCTCATAGTCCCCATCTTTTGCCCAAGGCTTTAAGAGTTTTACTGGCAGATTCCGCACCTTTTTGCATAATCTCTCGGCGCTTATCAAAATCAATAATAGAAAAATTTTCTGTACCCAAAGAAACAACGGCATCCACACCTGGTGTGGGTCTTGCGTAGTGACCCGCAACCTCGGACCAAAGAATATTTTCAGTCGAAGCCACATCGCCAAAATAGGTTTTGCCCGGCGTTCCAGTCAATGCATTAACAAAGATCACATAGTTGGCACCCTTTGAACGCAAGTAGTCTGCAAGCATTTATATTTCGCGCATGGCACTTACATTTCTTTTGTAAGGCTTAAACAATGGTGGATAAGGCCAGCAGTACGGGAGCAATGAATCCGCAGTACCACGACTCATGACATAGACACTGTTTTTAGCCATATTAAAGGCAGGGCAGGCAAACGGTAGTTTAAAGTCTTCAACTTTCAATCGTGCAAAGTTTGTTTTGATAAAATCACTCAGCGCCGTAATTTCTATTGGCTTCATTCCTGAGCTTAAAAATGATTTCTTCATAACATCATCATCTTTGATTTTGAACATTTGCCACTCAACATCGTTGGCCAATTCTTTGTTAGCATAAAGGGCAGCTATAGGTGCTCCGAATTCAATTCCGGCAATTGCATGGATCGGGATTTTTAATTTCCCTAATTCCTGTAAAAATCCAATGTGTGCGTATGCTTTAGCGCCCCCGCCACCTAAGATGACTCCGATACGTGGCATATCAGGCATTGGCGCAGGCGACTGAACCATTGGTGGTGCGTCTGGCGCGTGTGGGGTCTCTACTGAAGACGGTGGCGCTGAAGTCGGATGACTTGGTAGTTGCTGCACAGGTGCGGATGGATTAATCGTTGGCCTTTTTGCAGGCACATCGTCGCGTGTACGTATGCTTTGGCAGGCAGAGAGAAAGAAAAAAATAACTAACAGAATGCTAAATTTCTTTTTTTGCAAAAATAAAAAACTCACGGTTGCCCTCCTTACCTATAATAGGCGAATCAAAAAAATCTTGTACTAAAAACCCATTGGCCTCGCAGCAAGTTTTCACTTTTTTTTCTACATCGGCATAGAGTGAAGTGTCTTTCACAATACCACCTTTTCCAAGGCCCTCTGCACCAACTTCGAACTGAGGTTTTATCAAGCTTAACAACATCCCTGAGGGCTTCAAAAGTTGAGCGAGCTCAGGGATAATGAGGGTCACGGATATAAAAGAGACGTCCATCACAATCAGGTCATAACTGCTTGCAGCCAATTCGGGGTCCTGCGAAAGTTGACGAGCATTGACTCCTTCTTTGAGCTTGAGTCGCGGCTCACTGCCGAGGGCCGCGCTCAGCTGCCCGTGGCCTACGTCGATACCCATAACGGAAGTCACATTTCGCCGTAACAAACAGTCTGTAAAACCGCCAGTTGAAATCCCCACATCTAAGACGTTCATGCCCCCAACACCTAACTGAAGACGATCTAAAGCACCTTCAAGCTTAAGCCCCCCTCGCGAAACATAGCGATTGGCAGGACCTTGCTCGACATGCACTTCAATATTGGAATCAATTTTTTGACTAGCTTTGGCTAAACACTTTCGTTGACCGTTTTGAATCGAATAAACCTGACCCGCATCGATCAGATCTTGAGCATGGGATCTAGAGAGCGCTAGTTTTCGCTCAACTAAAAATAAATCTAATCTCATGTTTTTCGCGTTTGGTTAAAATGAATGAGGTACTCAAGAGCATGTGCTGTCCTAGAGACTTTATGCAGACTCTGCAAAGCATCTGCACTGATGTGATTCAAATATTCTTGAGTGCCCTCAAGACCGAGCAAGCCAACAAAACTGCGCTCTTCTTGGCCCTTTTCGTGATGATCTAAAATATCATCAGCAATCTGGAAAGCAAGCCCCAGCCTTTGACCGAAGACTTTTAAGGCTTCAATTTCGGTAGGCTTTGCCCCCGCAATTTGCGCAGCCCCCTCGACAGCCACACAAATCATGCATCCTGTTTTTAGGGCATGCATCTGAATCATTTCTTCTAAAGACAATTTTTTGCCAGCGGCCTCTGCAGCCAGATCGATGGCTTGCCCACCGACCATTCCACGCACACCTGCGGCCTCAGATAATAGTTCAACCAATCGAGAAACTAAAAACCCATTGTCTTGAAAGTTTTTTGCAACCAGCAAAAAACTTTCAGTTAACAAAGCATCACCGGCGAGCAATGCAGCCGCTTCGCCAAAAGCTTTGTGATTTGTCGGCTTACCACGTCGAACATCATCGTTATCCATACATGGCAGGTCATCATGAATAAGGGAATAGGTGTGAATGAATTCAACGGCTGTTGCAAAAGGCATTACTTTTTTTTCGTCGCAATTAAACAGCTCAGCAACAAGCAAACTTAAAACAGGGCGAAATCGCTTGCCACCATTGGTAGCTGAATATTTCATTGAGTCTCTGAGATTTGCAATGGCCTCAGATTTAGGCAAAGGCATCGCAAAAGTAGATAAAACATAATCATCTACTTTTTGTGCTGCTGCTTTTATCTGTGATTCAATTTCGATCATCAAATCCAAAATTATTCCTCAGGTGAAAAGTCCTGAGTAACGGCTTGTCCATCAGCACCCACACTGACCAGCAATTTGACTTTTGATTCAGCTTCGTTCAAACGCTGATGACATTCACGAGAAAGCTTAACACCTTCTTCAAAAAGCTTCAGAGATTCATCTAGAGCCAAATCGCCTTTTTCCATTTTTTGAACAATCTCTTCTAGACGGTTCAGTTTTTTCTCGAAATCCATTAGACCTCCTTCACCACGGCCGTCACATTACCTTTTGCCAAACGTAAATGAATCTGGTCTCCGGGTTTTAGTTGGGCTGATGATTTAATCACTTCTTTATTTTTTGTTACAATTGAATAGCCTCTATCTACAACTTTGAGTGGACTGAGGCTATCTAGCACCGAGCCTGCTTGAGAAAGTTTTGATTGCCTGCGCTCGATATAAACACGCATGTTTTTTTCAACTCGTAACGCTAGATAATCTAATTCTTTTCGTTTGCTATTGATCAAATCCTGGGGACTTCCCATTTTTTCTTGCAGCATCTCGACATCATGTCTGCTATCAGATAGCGATCGACGTACCGCAAGCTCTAAGCGAGTTAGCAAATCATCATTGCGCAAGTTGAGGTCTTGCAAACGTCTTTGCGGGTCAACTAAGCGCTTAGATAGTCCATAGGATTTATCTTTCAAGCTACGCAAAAGTTTTTGCAAAGACAAGGATAACATTCTTTGCATAGAATCGATTTTTGCTACCAACTCACCCGAGCTTTTTGCCACCAACTCAGCTGCGGCCGATGGGGTCGGTGCGCGCA
>JANNCH010000037.1:0-5259 GCA_031386315.1 Pseudobdellovibrionaceae bacterium | reverse complement strand
GTTATGGCCGTGACTTAGCTCGTGGTGCGACTGTGAACTTAGGTGAAACAGTTGGTATTATCGCAGCTCAGTCTATCGGTGAGCCCGGAACTCAGTTAACGATGAGAACGTTCCACTTAGGTGGTGCGGCTTCTCGTTCAGTTGAGCAATCGGTTCATACATCACGTTTTGACGGTACGATCAAACTTCAGAACATCCATGCGGTTCCAAATCGCCATGGTAAACTAACTGTTATGAATCGTAATGGTAACGCTCTCGTCATCGACGAAACAGGTCGTGAGAGAGAAAATTTCAAAATCGTTTACGGTGCTATCTTGAATTTCAAAGATGGTGAAAAGGTTTCTAAAGGACAAACAGTTGTCGAATGGGATCCATACTCGAATCCGATCATCGCAGAGGTTTCTGCGAAGATTCAGTACGAACACATCGAAGAAGGTTCGACTATGCAAGAGCAAGTCGATGCCGTAACAGGTTTTGCGACGAAAGTTATCACTGAGTCGAAATCTTCAGATGCGAAACCAACTGTCTTCTTGACGGACGCAGCCGGAAAAACTCTGACCCTTCCAGGTCGTGACATTCCTGCTCGTTACCTTGTGCCGGTAGGAGCTCAGCTTCTAGTGGTAGATGGTCAAGATGTACACTCTGGTGACGTTATCGCGAAGATGCATAGAGAGGCTTCTAAAACGAAAGATATCACGGGCGGTCTGCCGCGTGTTGCTGAGTTGTTTGAAGCACGTAAACCAAAAGAAGCAGCTATTATTTCTGAAATCGACGGTTATGTAACTTTCGGTAAAGACGTAAAAGGTAAACAGCGCGTAATCGTAACTCCTGATATCGGTGAGCAAAAAGAATACCTCATCCCTAAAGGGAAGCACGTTGCCGTTCGTGAAGGTGAGTACGTTAAAGCCGGAGAGGCTTTGATGGATGGACCGACGAATCCACATGATATTCTTGCTGTTCTGGGCGAGAAAGCATTGGCATTCTACCTGGTGAACGAAATTCAAGAAGTTTACAGACTTCAGGGTGTGGGTATCAATGATAAGCACATCGAGGTTATCGTTCGTCAAATGCTGCGTAAAGTTGAAGTGAAAGATGCGGGGGACACTCGTTTCTTAGCTGGCGAACAGGCTGAAAAGTCGACGTTTGCTGTTGAGAATGAGCGTATCAATACGGAGGGCGGCCAAATCGCTTCTTCGAACCCGCTTCTGCTTGGTATCACTAAAGTATCTTTGAGCACGGAAAGCTGGATTTCAGCTGCTTCGTTCCAAGAGACTACGAAGGTTCTTACTGAGGCCGCGATCAACTCACGCACAGATAATTTGCGTGGATTAAAAGAAAATATTATTATGGGTCGCTTGATTCCAGCCGGTACGGGTTTAACTTCGTACAAACGTTGGAAAGTGATCGTAAGTGAAGATGATGACACAACTTTTGCGACATCGCTTCCAGGGAGTATGTCGGCTCATCCGCAAGGATAAGCTTTGACGAGCGGTCTGCCCGGGTGTTTCTGGGCAGGCTTTTAAATTTTACAACAAAATCTTGACCTGGGTGTCAAGCCTATGTAGATTCCAGCGTCCAGACGCATGGAATGATTGTTAAAGGGGTAAACGTGCCAACAATTAATCAGCTCATTAAACGTGAGCGTATTGTTCAGAAAAATCAAACGAAGTCGCCAGCATTGGTGTCTTGTCCGCAACGCCGTGGTGTTTGCACTCGTGTGTATACTACGACTCCGAAAAAGCCGAATTCAGCTCTACGTAAAGTAGCCCGTGTTCGTCTTTCGAATGGTTATGAAGTGACTTCATACATTCCTGGAATCGGCCACAATCTTCAAGAACATAGCGTTGTTCTTATTCGTGGCGGTCGAGTGAAAGATCTTCCTGGTTGCCGTTATCACATCATCCGTGGCGTTTTGGATCTACAAGGCGTTAATGGCCGTCTACGTGCTCGTTCTAAATACGGCGCTAAAAGACCTAAGAAATAATTAAGGGGTATAGTGAATGTCTCGTCGTAAAAAGACCTTTAAAAGAGAAATTATTCCAGATCCAGTTTTCAAAGATCTAGTTGTTGCTAAGTTCATCAACAGAATCATGGAACGCGGTCAAAAAGCTACTGCACAAAGACTTTTCTACGGAGCTCTTGAAGAGATCAAAGTAAAAGTTCAAGGTGAAGAGCCAATCAACGTTTTGAAAAAAGCGATTGAAAACGTTAAGCCTTCTATCGAAGTTCGTTCTCGCCGCGTAGGTGGAGCAACTTACCAAGTTCCTGTGGATGTTCGTCCTTCTCGTCGTTTGGCTTTGGCTATGCGTTGGTTGGTAGAATACTCTCGCGACCGTGGTGAAAAAGACTTCGCTAAAAAATTAGCTGGTGAATTGATGGACGCTTTCAACAATAGAGGCAACTCTATCAAAAAGAAAGACGACGTTCACCGTATGGCTGATGCGAATAAGGCTTTCTCTCACTACAATTGGTAATCTACGCCAATGTCAGCTAAAGATCCTAAAGTTGTAGCTGATCTCAAGTATACTCGTAATATCGGCATCATGGCACATATTGATGCCGGTAAAACGACGACCACCGAACGAATTCTCTACTATACCGGTAAAAGTCATAAAATTGGTGAGGTTCACGATGGCGCTGCCACGATGGACTGGATGGTTCAAGAGCAAGAACGAGGGATTACTATTACCTCGGCTGCTACTATGGCCTTCTGGAAAGATCACCGAGTCAATATCATCGATACTCCTGGGCACGTTGATTTCACCATTGAAGTCGAAAGATCTCTGCGCGTGCTAGACGGCGCTATTGCGGTATTCGACGGCGTCAATGGCGTCGAGCCCCAGTCTGAAACAGTTTGGAAACAAGCTGATAAATATAAAGTTCCAAGAATTTGTTTCGTAAATAAAATGGATCGCGTAGGTGCAGACTTTGTGATGTCTTACGGGACTATCAAAGAAAAGCTCAATGCGAATCCAATCCCTGTTCAAGTGCCGATCGGCGTGGAAGATACTTTCCGCGGCGTGATCGATTTGCTTGAAAACAAAGCCTACATTTGGGGTCAGTCAGGAATGGGCGACGATTTTGCTGTCACTGATATTCCTGCCGACATGAAAGAAGAAGTCGCGCGCTTCCGTATTGAAATCGTCGAAAAAATTGTTGAATTCGATGATGTCTTATTTGAAAAATATTTGAACGGCGAAGAGATCTCAGTGGCAGAGCTAAAAAAAGCATTGCGCAAAGGTACTCTTGAATTGAAAGCTTTCCCAGTTTTCTGCGGAGCTGCCTTCAAAAATAAAGGTGTTCAGCCGTTGCTAGATGCAGTGATTGATTATCTTCCGTCTCCGTTGGACGTTCCGCCTATCGTAGGTCACGATCCTGAAAAGCCAGAAAAAGAAATTCCATGCAAGACTGAGTTTGATGCTCATGTCGCGGCGTTGGCTTTTAAGATTGCGAATGATCCATTCGCGGGGTCGCTCACTTACATTCGCGTATACTCTGGTATCGTGAAAATGGGTGATCAGCTTTTGAATCCACGCACTCAGAAAAAAGAACGCATTCAGAAATTAGTAAAAATGCATGCCAACTCTCGTGAAGAAGTTGCGACTCTCAGTGCTGGTGATATTGGTGCTGTTGTTGGTTTGAAATTCACGGGCACTGGCGACACGTTGTGCGAAGGTTCTCATCCAATTGTCCTTGAGACGATTATATTTCCAGAGCCTGTTATCTCTGTTGCTATTGAAGCGAAATCTTCTGCAGATCAAGAGAAGATGCTTCAAGGTTTGCAAAAACTCGAGAAGGAAGATCCTTCTTGTAAGTTGCGCGCCGATCTTGAAACAGGACAGATGCTTCTCTCAGGAATGGGCGAGCTTCATCTGGAAATTCTTGTTGATCGTCTTTTGCGTGAACATAAAATTCAAGCGAACGTTGGTAAGCCACAGGTTTCTTATCGTGAAACTATTGCGGCCTCTGCGACAGCATCTCACGTCTACGAACGTCAGATTGCGGGCGAAGAAGTCTATGCAAAAGTTACATTGTTGATCGAGCCGATAAAGCAAACCGAAGGCATTCAGTTTGTAAATAAAGTTTCTTTGACCAAAGAGTTCACGGCTCCTTTCTTAAAGGCCATCGAATCGGGCTTTAGAGAAGGCGCCGAAGTGGGGCCGATCGCGAGTTATTCGATGATTGGAATTCGTGGAACTCTAATCGCTGTTGAAACGCGTCCGGACGCTTCTAGCGAAATGGGTTTTAAGGCAGCTGCATCCCTTGCTTTTCGCGATGCTACAAAATCGGCATCCGTAGAGCTTTTAGAGCCTATTTTTAAATTAGAAGTTACAGCACCTGATGATTTTGTGGGAAATGTCGTGGGCGATTTAAATTCGCGTCGAGGCAAGATTCACTCTATGGCGGTTAAGCAAGGGAGCGGGCAGGTTATCTCTGCCGAGGCTCCGCTGGCCACCTTGTTCGGGTATGCGACAGATGTGCGCAGTATCAGTCAGGGAAGAGCGAGTTTCAGTATGGAATTCCTTGAGTACGCGCCGATTCCAATCAAGGTGAAGACCGAAATTCTTCACAAATTGGGAAGATTCTAAGTCGTCTTCTGAGGCCCAAAAGACTAAGAGTTTGGGCTTTTTGAGCGACGATTAAAAAAATGCAAAATATCTTTTAAATTGCTTTGACAAGGTAGAAGGTTTTTTGCATACTCGCCCTCTCGTAGCGCATAAATCTACAAAAAACCCTCCGGCGACGCACACTTAGGCTGCAAAGGCCAACTCGGAGACCGGTTTTCGATGGGATTGAAAGCGACACAGAAACGTAAGTGAAATTAGTTATTACTAATAATTAAGATACTTTAAAGAAGAAGAGTGTCCACATGCAAAGTCAAAAGATTAGAATCCGATTGAAGGCTTTCGATCACAAGTTGCTCGATCAGTCCACTAAAGAAATCGTCGAGACCGCTCGTCGTACAGGTGCCAAGGTTGCGGGTCCAATCCCTCTTCCAACACGCATCAATCGTTACACGGTGCTTCGTTCGCCGCACGTAGATAAAAAATCGCGTGAGCAGTTCGAGATCCGTACCCATAAACGTATGTTAGATATTTTAGAACCTACTCAGCAAACTGTCGATCAGCTCATGAAACTCGACCTCTCTGCTGGTGTTGATGTTGAAATTAAACTGTCAGCTGTCTGATAGGAGTAAGTCGTGAGCGAATCTACAAATACTGGCGCTGAAGCGTCACAAAATAATGCGTCTTCTGAAGG
>JANNCH010000008.1:0-2742 GCA_031386315.1 Pseudobdellovibrionaceae bacterium | reverse complement strand
ATGTCTGCGACTTTCACAGGTCCCCATTGCGATGTCCCGTCTGCGTAACTCACGCATTCAGCAATCGACTGCGAACTTGTATTTTGCATGGCATTCAAACCGATGGTGACCGCTGACTTGAAAACGCGCAGACCATAGCTACCCGTATCTAACAAAAGATTATAAATTGTCTGACAGTTCGTTGTTGAACCAATCTGGCAAATAGTCACATTCACGCAAGGCTGGTTCACATAACCACAACCCACAGTCACCTTCATCACATTGTCTTCACTGCCTAAAATCGTAAAAGGCACATAATCTGTATTTACAACATCATCGTTGCTGCCGTCGTTATTACCAGTGGTCAAACTACTCGCTGTTTTGCTGGATTCTGCAATTGTCGTAAAACCTGTTTTGCTACAGTTCGAATAGAAAGTGGTTAGTACAATAAAACCTAAAACAAGATAGATGCTGTTTTTCATGGCAGCACCTCTACATTCACACCCTCTGGAACCAATGAGGGGATAAAAGCACGTCCCCGCAGATCGCGCATATGCCCCGTATGCTGCACGATAATGTCTGAGGTTTTGATACTCAGAGGCTGACGACTAACGGCTGACTTAGGGGCCTTAGCGTCCTCTGAGCTATACTCTTCAAAGTAAGCGCCCAACAAAACCGAAAGATCAGGGCGTTTCGTCCCCTGCCATGTCACGGCAAAGATGATTCCATCCCCCGAAACATATTCTCGAACTATATTTCCATTTGCGATCATTTCATGAGATGTATAGCCAAAAGCTGACTTCTGCACAGCTTTCTGCGTAGCACCCAGAGCCGTGCGATCAATCGCAATGGATGTCACTCGATCACCTAAGGCTGCGATACTATTCTGGCAAGCCAGTAAAACTATTATCGATAGCAGTGCTTGAAACTGTGGTTTCATTTAGATTCCCTCTGATAAATTTATCGGAGGGCCCGAGACTAGACTGAAGTAATATCCAAATTATGGAAAGAGTTCTAACAGATCTCACAGATTTGTAGTCAACATTCTCAAAACAAAACGGCCCAAATCAAGAATGATTGGACCGTTTTACATTTTTGATAATTCTATAAATTAAACGTAAGAACCGGATTTAATTTTTTCGATGATAACTTTTTCGGTTTTAATCGGATCGTTTGGATCGATCGAGAAAAAGGACTGCTGCTCGCAACGAATCTTTTCTTTAATCAACCAGCGTAAAATGTCTGCCAAATTTTTATTTTTTTTGTCAGCAAAGAACGGATCATTTTCTAGTGCATCCTTTGCCTTTTTCAAAGCGCGAGCTTCCACTGGATCTGACTCTTTCACTTTGTAATGTGGCAAATCGTACTTCTTAACATCTTCAGGCAACACGCCTAAGAAACGAACATTCGGCGCCGAGAAATCAGCATTACGAATCAAAGAGGCCGCAGAGCCCGCCTTCAAAGTACGGAAGATATTTTGCATCGTGTACGCATCCAGATCCCCGAAAAAGTACATCGGAACATCTAGTTCGGTTTGAATCAGTTTACACCAACCACGTACACCATTCGACGGAACCCCTTGAGCACCCATCAAGATACAGTTATTACGTTTTGTAAAACCCATCGACATCAAAGTATTGGCTGTACCTTCAGACTCGACGATAAGACAAAAGTCGATTTTCTTTTTAGATCTCAACTTCAGCGACTGAGGTTTGTTTTTCGGCTGAAAAGGAGAAGTTCCGAGTGTAGACAAATCTACCGTGGCTTTCTCTCCGTCCATCATAGTTTCAGTTACAATCAAATTCTGAGAGTAAGTTTGTCCACCGCGATCATTGGCAAAGCAATTTAGTTCTTCACGGTAAACTTCAAGCATATCACCGATAAAATCAATAATAGAATCTGACTCCCCTTGGTCTTCAAAATCCAACGGTTTCAGTCGAGAATTCCCTTTAATCAAACCTTTACAGATATAATACAACTCACGCTTATTATTGACCGAACCAATGTTTAAATTACGTAATAAAATTTCTAAAACAAAAATAACTCGCGCTAGCTTCTGCACTGAAGAAACATTCAGTTCAGTGCGTACAACTTTATCACCGGGGGTTAAATAGCCAGTTTTAGAGTTGTACAAAGAATTATCCAAAGAGGTTTTTACAGCCTCAAGAACCGGACGCTTTGAGTTTTCTAAGTCCTTCAACATTCTGTCAGCAAGAATGCGGGCCTCTTTAGGAATATCAATTTTTAACTCACGAATGCTGATCATTTTTGCCATTATTTACCGCCCTTTTTGGTGCCGGCAGCTTTTTTAGTCGCTACTTTTTTTGTACTTGAAGCTTTTTTCGTACTTACGGGCTCAGAGGCCTCTTCGACGAGCTCATCCGTACGAATAATGTCGTCATCAGAAGCAGCATCATCATCGATACCTTTATCGCTATTTCTTTTTTTCAGTTTTTGCAATTTGCTTTCTGCTAACTCTAAATCAGCAATTGCCGCTTGAGAATCCCGGCCCAAAAGTTTTTTCAAACCTTCTTCAGCTCGTTTCTTACGGGCATCGTTGGCATTCACCAAACGCGCTAATCCTTCGACCAAAATCGGTCCGAACTGTTCAATGTGGGCCAATTTTCTTTCAAGATCGGCTTCTTTTGATTCTTTTTTGATATGACGAGAAAGCTTCTGTCCCGCCTGCATCAAGGCCAATCGAATTTCCCCCACAAGCTCATCAGAAGCATCAATGGTTTCTTTCGAGGCATTTTTAAATTT
>JANNCH010000102.1:0-1594 GCA_031386315.1 Pseudobdellovibrionaceae bacterium | reverse complement strand
TTCCATAGGTGAAGGCAAAGGTGTTGATGGGTGTATTCAGTTGTTCTTCTAAAATCTTTTTAGATTCTGTGAGTTCATGATAGGCCTGTGCCACAGTCATAGACGTGATTTTATCATGCTTAAAACCGTGTGAGCCAATTTCAAACGGATACTTCAGCAATTCTTTTTTTTCTGCCAATGACATAATCGGGTGTTCAGGATCACCACTTTCGTCATCCCAAAAATTACTGCGTACATTCGGGTCAGCCAAAAGAAAAATTGTGGCTTTCATGCCGTAGCGTTCAAGCAGTGGCCCTGCATTGCGAAGATTATCTACATAACCATCATCAAAAGTAATGATAAGTGGTTTTTTCGGCAGATCGCGCGGATCTTTTCGAAGCATGCGATAGTCTTCGAGCTCTTTAAATGACAGAGTTGTGAACTTTTGCTTTTTGAAGAACTGCAGATGTTTCTCGAAATTATCCTTTGTGATAAAAATACGATGTTTTGCTGTTATCTCTTGATCTGGTACCTTGTGATACATAAGAACTGGAATGTGCTTGGGTTGCATTTTTCGAAAGTAAGTTGAACGGTAGATTGAAAAAATCTCGGCACAGGTGTTCTCGACTGCAAAATCATTGCAGACGTTTTCTTTAAGTTTTTGGCGATCGGAAAAGTTCAAAGGGTTTTGTTTAAGAATGTCATCGAGTTCATTTGTGATTTTTTCGAAATGAATGGGTGAGTCCAGTCCCTGGATTCCAATATCGCCAAAATTGGATTCTTTAACTTGCGCATAATTTTCAGTGGTGATCAGTGCTTCACAGCTGTATTCACCGATGGCATAACTTAGAATGCCACGGCTGAGGGTTTCAATCGGCACTCGGCCAGAGCCTATGATAAGTCGGTACAGTGGTAATTTTTGACTAAGGTTGGACATATAGCCCAGAAGATGGATTCTGTTTTTGTAGGTTTGATTGAGTTCGTAGAGCTTGGTGCTCGTGTCTTGGTCGAGCCCTTCATTCGTGCCACCGATGATATCGATTTGTAATTGTGGATTTTTCGCTAGCAGGGGACCGAACGTCTGATGAATCAAATCTTTTGTGCGCTGACCTTTTGGGCCCGAAAATCTTGATATGACCGCGATGCGATTGCGCGTATCGATTTCGACCGGAACATCATCAGAGCCCATTTCTACTGGATTGCCCACGCAAAGCATTTTACGGGGATTCATTTTAAAAGCTTGCTGCAGATTTTTTAAAACATTGGCACAGACGCCGATGATGCGATCTCCATATAAATCAAACAAACGTTTTGAAAGTGATGGGTGCTGCCGTCCGTGTATAGTTGAAATAAGTGCCACGGGAAGTCCCCGTGTCGCCCAGAATCCCACACGAATGGCCGAGCGCGAGTGGCAGTGAACAATTTGGATTTTATGGGTGTGGATGTAATTTCTAAGAAAGAGAATGTTTTTTAAATGTGTCCATGCGCTGGGATCATGAATTTGTCTTGAGATGTAGTGGGCTTTTGTGGGGACGTGAAGCTTATCAGACACGATAGTCACTTCGCATTGATGCGCGAGTAGCCACTCGGTCAAAGTCACTGCGTAAGCCTCGGC
>JANNCH010000604.1:0-2902 GCA_031386315.1 Pseudobdellovibrionaceae bacterium | reverse complement strand
GGCTGATACGCACGACTTCAGAAAGTCCTAGCTGGTGAAGCTCTTCTGGGGTTTTGGAAGTGGTCGTATGCATTTTGACAAGGTAGATATACCAAGCGGCTCCGTTTGGCATGCTTGAAATCGAAACACTTTCTCGAGCCTGAGGGATGTATTCTTTGACCAGAAAAGTTTTAAATTTATTCAAAGCCGGATAAACTTTTGTCGTTAGAATTTGCGAAGCTCTTTTTTGTAATTCAGTTTTTTCAGATTCTTTAAAGTCACCGCGTATTTCTGTGAAAGGTTTGTAGTAGGGGCTGTCTTCTGGCTTGGAAGTAAGAAGGCTATCGAACTGCGCGGGCACTTTTTCTAAGAACATTTTAACAGCGGTGATTTTCTTTTTAGAGCCTTCGCGCAGAAGTACTTCAATTTGTGCAACAAGTTCAGGGTATGTACTCAGTCGCGCTAAGATGTTTTCATAATCTTTGAGCGTTGTTGTCGGCATCGCAGTTAAGATGTCAGCCAGTGATTGGTGCACACCACCGAGTTGGTCCAGCGCGAGGTATTCACCGCCCAAGTTTTCGGCTTCAGTGGATAGTTCAAGATTTTTCTTTGAGAGTTCAAAGTTAATTTTATCTTCGCCCGTGAGTTTCTGCGATGAAATTTTATTCAAACTTGCTAACTGACAGTGGATTTCTTTTTTCTTGCGCGCAATGGCCGTGAGGGATTGATCAGACCAATGATCATTGTGAGCACTATCGCCGACATAGGTGGCCCATTCAGGGTATTCGCTCATAAGATATTGCCACTGAACCTGTAAGAATCGATTCAGCTTCGCCGTTGGTGTGCCGTTTGTAACCGCTGTCTGAAATGTTTTGCAAGCATTTGTCTGGGCACGGGCAAGGGGACTTGTTGAGAAAACTAAAAGCATCAAAAAAATAAGGGCTCTCATAATAATCCAATCCGAGTGTGGGCAAATTCAAAGTGCTTTGAGGCTAAACTATAACATTTGCCTGGTCTAGGTTTTTGCGGGGACTTCAAAAGAGTGCTCCCACCAGATCCATCCGTGTTATTCCTGCCAAGGTTTTCTCGCCCGACGATGGGTCGAGTTTCAATCACTTGTAACTTATTGGGTGACAGCGAACTCAATTCTAGAATGACTTTATCTTGATCAGAATCAGTACAATAAAGTACAAAATCATCAATCCAGACTTCAGAATTCTTAAAACGCGTCGATAACGTAAATAGGTTGATTTATGCATTTGCTGTCTCCTTTTAAAGATGACAGGAAATCACCAAAAGCGAATCCGGAAGAAGCCAGATTCGCTTTTGCATTTTTTGGATCAAACCAAAATGTTATATCTGAATCAAAGACGATAAACTGAGTTCGTATGTCGGATATGTTTATGCTTTCAAATCATCCTCAAGAAAAACCAAAAAGAAGAAGCTTTCAGACAAAAGTCGATTCTATCAATGAGCCCCCTGGCTAAAGAGGGCGGTTGTTGAAAGAACCCGACTATCCGTTTGGATGGGTTTTGTTTTTGCGGAATTCTTTGATATACTGAGCTTCAAGCGCAGTGAGGACCACCGAGCTGATGATCTGCTCGACGTTGCTAGTGCGTTGAAGAACATTGGCTGATCTGCGAACACCCATTAAGAAAGGTCCGATGACTTCGACTTTGCCGACTTGTTGTACGAACTTGTAGCAAATGTTTGCAGACTCTAAGTTCGGGAATATCAAGATGTTGGCGCTGCCTTTTAATGTACTAAATGGAAAGATGCGGTCCACAATTTTAGGATTGATCGCCGAGTCCGCCTGCATATCGCCATCCACCATCAGGTCGGGGCGAAGTGTTCTGACGATTTCAGTCGCACGTTTCATTTTGCTAGGGGTCGCACCATCGCCACTGAAGTTAGAATACGACAGCATCGCAATGCGAGGCTCGATGCCGAAGTACTTTGCAACGCGGGCCCCTTGGATGGCCATTTGTGCGCACTGTTCTGCGGTTGGATTTAAGTTTACCGATGTATCCATCAACAACATGATTTTGTCGTCTGACAATACAAAATTCAAACCACAAGGGACGCCGTCTTGGTGCATGCCGATGGTTTTTAAAATAGGGCGAACTGCATCTGCATAATTTTGAGAAGAGCCCGCGACCATTCCGTCGGCATCACCCATTTCAACCATCATCGATGCGAAATAGTTCGGGTCAAAAAGAAGTCTTTCGGCCTCTTTTTCTGTAACGCCTTTGCGTTGTCGACGCTTGTAGAGTTCTTTTTTGTAGGACTCAAACTTCGGATGAGAGGACGGATGAATGATTGTGACATTTTCAAGAATAGGTAGGTCCAGTGCTTTGATCTTTTCTTTGATTCTTTCTGGATAACCCAACAGTACAGGTTCGCAAATCTTTTCTTCAACTAAAGTGCGTAAGGCCTTAAGAACCTTCGTAGTTGAGCCCTCAGGGAACACGATTTTAGGCAAGACTCCATTGTTGGCCTCGGCATTTTGGTGCACACGATTGATCGCTGAGCGAATGAAGACTTTTGATGGACCTTGGAAAGCCTCAAGGGATTCTTTGTAGTCATCCCAGTTTTCAATTTGTTTTGTAGCCACACCACTATCGATGGCTGCTTTTGCAACAGCCGGAGCAACCCACAATAAAACGCGGGTGTCGAACGGCTTTGGAATCAAATATTCACGCCCAAATTTAAAGTTCTTACCGCCGTAAGAGTCCGTCACTTTGTCTGGAACATCTTCGCGGGCTAATTTTGCCAGCGCATGGACGGCCGCAAGTTTCATCTCTTCGTTGATTTGTGTTGAACGTGTATCTAGGGCTCCGCGAAAGATCGATGGAAAGCCTAAAACGTTGTTCACTTGATTCGGGAAATCCGAGCGTCCAGTTGCAATGATAGCATCAGGTCT
>JANNCH010000399.1:0-5291 GCA_031386315.1 Pseudobdellovibrionaceae bacterium | reverse complement strand
TGGGTTGAGTTGTCTTTTTTTCTGCCGGTAACAAGGGCTTAAAGAAGCGCTAGAGAAATACTTTTCACAAGGCTTACAGAAATAGCGTTTTTGAAGAGTTTGATCTGACTTTCTGAAAAATGAACCTTTACGAATGACAAGACCCAGAACTTCACGAGTATCGGACGAGTTAGACTCTGGTAAACAATGGGGACAAGCTTGTGACATAGCTTGGTGATATCAGCAAGGAGCTCGCCAGGAGCAATCTAGGGGGCCAGTTTATAAAAAACAGAATGATCCGGTCCATGATGGCCTCGGCTGTGACATTTTTTACACATAAAAATCAAAAAAACCCTTCGTTTTTGACTATTTAGAAGCTTTCAGTTAGACTCTTCGTAGATCATAAACAAAGGACTTGCAGTGTTTTTGCAAAAAACAATTCGTAAAAGAGTCGTCGTACAAGGTGTTGGCATTCATTCCGGTGATCCTTGTTCGCTCACGTTTCGACCAGCACCTGCAGATACGGGTGTTTATTTTATTCGAACTGATCTTCCGGGCAATCCTTCGCTCAAAGTATCATCTCTTAATGTCATGGCGACTTCACACCAGACAACAATTGGTGGACCCGCATTCAGTGTGGCGACCATCGAGCATTGTGTATCTGCTTTGTCGGCCTTGCGAATTGATAATCTATTTATTGAGCTCGATGGACCCGAAATTCCGATTTGTGATGGCAGCGCTGAATATTTTTTAAAAGCCCTTGAAAGCGTCGGCATGGTTGAACAAGATCAGCCGCGAAAATATTGCTATATCACCGAACCTATTTATTATTCTGATGGTGACAAACATGCTTATGTTGTCCCGTACCATGGACTGCGTTTGTCAGTTACAATTGATTTTCCTCATCCATCAATCGGAAAGCAAAAAATCGATATAGACATTAACGAAGAGTCCTTCGGCCGTGATGTGGCACAGGCGCGCACGTTTGGCTTCTTGAAAGATGTTGAGGCCCTTAAATCACGTGGTCTTGCACGTGGTGGTAGTCTTGATAATTGCATTGTGCTTGATCAGCAAAACGTTGTGAATCCAGAAGGCCTTCGTTGGAGCGATGAATTTGTGCGCCACAAAACATTGGATGCCCTCGGTGATTTAGTCACACTCGAGATGCCATTGATGGGGCATGTGGTACTTTACAAAGCGGGCCATGATGTGATGAATAAGCTTGTGCGCAAAATCATTGAATCGCCCAATAGCTATCGTCATGTAGAGCTCGGCGCCGATATTGCCACTGAAGTTCAGCAATCTGGATGGACTCTACCATCCTTCGCAGACTAAAATACAATTTACAATTCAAACCATAAAGATCCCCAGTCCTCTGTTCTCAGAATGGGGATCTTGTGTTTTTGCAATGAGGCCAAAACTTGTGCGTGTGGATGATGGTATCTGCGCCATCGCGCAGATGCGACAGCTAATTTCAATTTTGGAATTCGGCTGAGTAAAAAGTCCGAAGTGCTTGTGCGGCTACCGTGGTGACCTAGTATTAGGACACGAATTCGCTCGGTCTTGGGCAATGCCTTGGCCCATTGCGGTTCTTCTTTTTGCGTGGAGTCCCCTGGTAAAAGGAATCCATCAGTTATAAAAACCTGACTTTGTTCGTTGCTACCAGCTTTTGGATTCAAAGTAGGTTGCCATTTCCATTTTTTTTCGCCGGCTATGCAGACATGTGCGGGCAGTAGCTTCATTTTGCCAGGTGTTGAATTGCCCAGAGGAGCATCATTCAAACAGAGATTTTTTAAATACTTCGAAGCCTTTCGTAGGCCTCCGATGTGGTCCCAATCCCAATGACTGAGTGAGACTCGGTTGGTTTTTTGACCGCAAAACTTATTAATTTTAGACCACGCAAAAAATTCGCCACCCATGTCATAATGCCAACATTCAATGGGATTTATTAAGCTTGTCCATTGTCCTTGCCCTACATTCCAAACGACGAAATACTTTTTAACTGACATTTCATGTGAAAGCGGCGTCGCGCTTAGGCTGATCGTGCAAATAAATAGACTGTAAATCCAGTTCATAGAGCCTTCTTAAATTTCTTTATTTCTTAGCAAGTAAACTCTCAAAAAATGAATGCATACGTGAGATATGAATATGAAAATCCAAAGTGTTGAAACGTCTAAGGGCTTTGCTTTTACTAGTTCAATGGGCTCAGTCCCTTGCGTTGAAATCCAAAAGAAAATATCACAAATTTTATCAAAAGCTGGCACCCATGACGTAATTACACTGCTAATGAGTGCTAAAGGCAGCAACACAAAACTAACGAGTGGGGCTAAAACAATATTAAAGACAATGGATAACGGATGTAAATTACCGAACCCCCAAAGCGCCGGCATCATCATTAAATAAATGACTGTCGATTGAGCAAGCAGTCTTGTTGGCACATTGCGTATTCGTAGCAACGAGCAAATAGCGAGTGCCATGGCAGCAAGCCAACTCATAATGAGTGATCGTGAAGAAATCCAATCAGGAAAGAGCATCAAGCAGATCATGCCAACAACAAAAACGAAATAATCTGCAGGCAAAAATAAATACCATTTTTTTGAAATCATGCGCGAGCAAAGTCCTAACCAAGCCCTTACAATGGGGGCTTGCCAGCCACAAGCTAGGCCATAAGCACCCATAATTAAAAATCTTAAAAAAAATGGAATACCAATTTTTAACAAACAATCTTCGATCAATATGAGGTGTGAACCAGAGACTACGAACAAGTGAATCAGTGAAGACTTGATGAGTTTTTCTTTTGTGTTTTCTTCTGTGATATTTTTGCCACACAGTAGGGCGGCATAGGCCTGCGTGTTTTTAGAAGAGTTGGGCAAATAACTTAGGCAGCTTTGTTGAACTTTTTCAGAAAATTCTGATACATTTTCAAGCAACTTGCTAAATTTATAATTGTTTATAGAGAGCCAGCATAGAATGATAATCAGCATATTTACATACACTTAGCAAATGTTGGGTCAGAGCCCATTTCTTTCATAACCTGTCATGGGGTTCCGTGATGGACGAAACTCGAAATTTAAGTTCTGTAATAACATAGCTTATCGAATGACAATTTTTTTAATAAACAGTAGTATAAATATGCACTTAACATGTGTTTACTTTTTCAGCATTTCGCTGAAAGCCTTGATAAATAATAGGTCTAAGGTCTAGCTAGGTAGTAACTCAACAAATAATGTGGATAAGTCTTACTTGTTTGCTGTTCTCAATACGTGTCATACTTAAGAACAATGATGAGGTGAGTAAAGATGAAGCAAATCGTAAATGCTTTGGTGATGGTTTTTGTAAGTCTTCCGTTATTCGTACACGCTGTCGGCGCCCACAAAGCCCCCAGTAAAAAAGCTCTCATTTTAGAGCTCACGGGCAAGGATACCTCAAATGTATCCGCTTCAGAACTCTACGCTGAAATTGTAGGTGCCTATCAAGCAGATGATGAGTTGAGCTTGAAAAGTCGTTTGCAAAATTTGTTAACAAAATTCCCACAAAGTGAATACGCTGACAATGCTCTTTATCTAGCGGGTCGCATGGCAATGGATCATCGTAATTATGCAGACGCCATTAAGCAGTTTGGAAAAATTCGTCGATCATATCCGAACGGGGACAAGGCCGCTGCGGCAGAGTTCGCTAAAGGAATGGCCTACAAAAAAATGAACTTACCGAAATTCGCCCAGCAGGTTTTACAGGGTGTTAAAAAGAGATACCCAGGAAGCCCGGAATCATTCCGAGCTGATAGCGAAATCAAAATTTTGAAATAACCACTGTAGCAAGGATGCTGCCCGTGCAAAGAAAGCCTTTAGTATTACTACTTAGTTTTTTCATCTTAGGTTCTGTTGTTCAGAGACATGCTCAGGCACAGACAGGCGCAGTTGTGCCTCCGCCTACGGTCGATCAAAGTATTACTCCGCAAAGTATGGATGTTGGTACTCTCGATCAAATGGGTGATGCCGATCCTTTGGATGTGCTCGAGCCCAAAAAAGAATCTATTCCTATAGAGCCCACAGTGCCTGAGTTCACTGAAGTTCCGGATCCGGATGCGAAGCCTGCGCCCGATGCACCTGCCCCAGAGATCAAAGCAGAAGCTACACCCGAGCTTGCTCCCGAACCTGTACCAGCAGATCCGCCACCAGCAAAAAAAGTAGCTAAAAAGAAAAAAGAAAAAGTGCCTGTGGTTGTGAACAATGATCCGGATCCTCGTCGCGAATCACGTTTTCATAATATCTACAAAAAGTATAACGAGCAGCCCACTTCAGAAGAGGCCTGGGAAAAGGTCTCAAGTGCGCGCAAGGCCGAGGTTTATAAAGTTCAAAAGGGCGATACGCTTTGGGCTTTGAGTAATACATTTTTTGCAGACACAAATTATTGGCCAAAAATTTGGTCCCTCAATGTTGGAAAAATCGGCAACCCCCATGAAATTGATTCCTCTATGGGGATTCAGTTTTTTCCAGGAACTATGACTGATGCTCCCACATTGGGTTTAGTTGAAAAAGATCCTTCGGTTATAGATCAAGCACCGCTACTGGCCAGCAATTCAGATGCACCGATTAAGCTGCCAAAAGAAAAAAAACGCGCACCTCTTTTGAAGACCATACCTAGCAGTATACCAGCCTATCGTCACGAGCCAGCTGAACCCGCGGCTACGCTTGTGGATTTTCCATCTTTGGTAAAACGTGTGCCTTCGTCGACTGAGCCCATGGGTTATTATGTGGCCAATCGTTCACCCGATGAATTGGGTGAAATTGTTGAAACCGAAATGGGAATGAAAACCGCAACGGATTATCAATACATCATCGTAAAATTAGAATCGGCATCATCAGGTACGAAGCGTTTGGTTGCAGTGAAAGAGCTCAATAAGGTGAGCGATCCGGATAGTTTTTTTCGTAGTGCTCATTTAATTGAAGTTCAGGGTGAAATTGAAATTATCGAGAAAGTACATGATAGTCGTGATCTTTATCGCGCTATGGTCATTCGTACTTTGCAGCCATTAGAGGTAGGTTCGGTCCTAGTGCCGGGACCGATTCCTACGTTCGATCCTGGCCCGACGGCCGTTGTGAATGGCAGCAGTGGTCTTATTATTGGGGGCGAATTCGAGACCAAGCGTACTCAGTTTCAAAGCAATATGATTGTATTTATCAACGCGGGAAGTGCACAAGGTTTGCGCGATGGGCAATCTTTGCCTGTTTATTCGGATATACGTAAACGTAATCCAGGCTCTGTCGCCCGTATCAATGATCGCAGGGTCGGCACGATCAAGGTGATCCGTG
>JANNCH010000397.1:0-4830 GCA_031386315.1 Pseudobdellovibrionaceae bacterium | reverse complement strand
TGGGTTGAGTTGTCTTTTTTTCTGCCGGTAACAAGGGCTTAAAGAAGCGCTAGAGAAATACTTTTCACAAGGCTTACAGAAATAGCGTTTTTGAAGAGTTTGATCTGACTTTCTGAAAAATGAACCTTTACGAATGACAAGCCCCAGAACTTCACGAGTTTCGGACGAGTTAGACTCTGGTAAACAATGGGGACAAGCTTGTGACATAGCTTGGTGATATCAGCAAGGAGCTCGCCAGGAGCAATCTAGGGGGCCAGTTTATAGTTTCTATAAATTCCAGCCGTAACCGACGCGTATGCTCATCGAGGTTGCTTTGACAGAGTCCGAAGCGGGAAACATATCGTATTGTAGACTGAAGGGGACAAAGGCTTTGCGATTTAAGTGATAATCGGCACCACCTGCAAATGAAAATACCTGATTAGTAGAAATCTGGCTTGTATTTAAAACCGAACTTGATTTGCTGAGTGCTAAAAGAAAGCCTGCCCCGCCGCCAACCCAAGATTTTAAGTTAGAAGCAGGTGTTAGATAGTAGCGGCCGATTCCATACATCGAAAGATACATGATGTTCACATCACAGGTCGTCGAGTTATTGCAATCCGCTAATGTTGTCGAACCAGAAGCATTGAATTGTTGTAGGCTACCTTCTGCTGCCAATGTGAAGCTAGGCGAAAAAGCATGATTATAAAAAAGACCCGCGCCAAAGCCCGTTCCCTTCATGTCACTTGTGGCAGTATGTGCAGTGGGTGTTGTTCTTGTGAATGAGGCTGACATCGTTGCCATCACATATTCGCCGACAAAACCCCAACTAGGACGAACATTTTTTAACGCGGCACCAGCGCTGCTTGAGCGGCCAGAGGCATCTTCTTTAAGTTCTGCACTCATTGGTCGCGCGGCCGCTGCCTTTGCCTGCAGGGTATGCCCAACGGCTCCTGTGCCCTTGGTGACCTCGGCCATGGCTTTGCCATTTTTAACTTGTTTGATACTAATGATGGCAGATTTTTTTGTCGTACTCGGATTGATTAAAAAGAATTCATCATTGACCGAGACGGGATCGCCTTCGAGGTCAATCAGTACTTTGCCACCTTTGAGCTGTAAAACTTTTGCCGCTTGAGCTTGGTTGATGCTGATTGTTGAAATTAGAAAAGCACAAGTTGTGAGTCTATAGATGTTGTTTAAATTCACTGTTGTCCCTTAGTCTGCTGTCATCATGTTGTTTTCAAGTTCGTGTATGAAATCTTTTTGATACGAGCGCCAAGCGCCCTCATTTGCGAATTCATAGCTACAGGCAATTTGGCCAGCGGCATTGATTTGAACCGCACGCACCTCGACTGTGTCATCGCTATTTGCGCCTTTCCAGATCTCTAGATCGGGTTCGGTCAAAACTAATTCGTAAATTTTATTAGGGAATTCGGATTGAAACCATGCGGTTATGCTATTTTGTTTTTTGCATGAAACAAGTGAGTAAGTTTTTAAGTTTCCAGAAGAGTCGGATTCAAAGGCTTTGCGTCCCTGCGATTTATAAACCGAGCAGGCACTAAGTAGAAATAAAATGGGCAAAAGCGACAGTCTTTTCATGCTCCCTCTAGTATAGAGGGAGCATGTCAGAAATTAAAAAGGTATTTCGTCAGAGTTATCAAAGCTAGGCTCAGGACCGAAATCCTGGTAGCCAGTATCGTCACTACCACTAGATGTGGTAGTTGTGCGCTCGCCAGTAGCTGGACTTAGGAATTGAACAGTACTTGCAACGATATCAGTTGCATAACGTTTTTGTCCTTGTTGGTCTTCCCACGAGCGAGTTTGAAGTTTTCCTTCCACATAGATTTGTCGACCTTTGCTTAGGTGCTTACCGCAGATTTCTGCAAGCTTGCCCCAAACAGTGATACGATGCCACTCTGTGCGCTCTTGTTTTTGTCCGTCTTTTACCCAAGTTTCACTTGTGGCAAGATTCAAACGAGCAACAGTAGAACCGCTACCGATCGCTTTTACTTCAGGATCTGCACCTAAGCGACCCACCAAAATTACTTTATTAACACCAGACATTTTCCCTCCGATTTTCGCATCTGACATTTTTGTCAGAGAACAGTTTTAAATAGATAGCCAAACACATAACACATAACTAAAATCTTATATGTTCAAATATTAGGCATACATGTGGGGGACATTAAATAAACAGCGGGCGGAAGTCTCAACTAAAAAACGGACATACCCGGATTTAACGCAAAATTGAAAGCCTTCGGATGGGAGTGGATTTATTACAGCAGAGATTGGTGATTCGATAGCTTGGCCATCCATGAGCGGGCCTTTCTCAGGGCCATCGTGGCCCTGAGACCATAGTACATCCTCGAAATTGTTCCTAATTTTATAGAGTCGCGACAGTACTCTGTCGTGTCTGCCGTTTGAGCCCGTAAACATAGTTAACGCAAAATGGCTAAAGCGAAAACGGAGTACAGAGAACGAAGTAGGTATTTTTTGAACGCCCTCTAACGCGGGGCAGTTATGTTTGGCGGCATCCCTGGCGACGTCGACGTGACCTTGAATTTATATTGAGCGCCTTCAGCGGTCGGCGTCTTATATGAGTCAATAAAGGTCAAAAATAGGGTTGCTCGGTCTTGAAAACTTTTACGAGCCTTCAGGTCCACGTTGAAAGTATAATCGCCCACTTGTGGACTAATGCTGCCACCAGCATTAGAAACATTCATTCCTAAATTTCCAGTGATGGTCCCATACAAGTCATCACTGGATTTTCCAATGGTGCCAGTTTCGATGATAAATCTGCCTGCGGCCAAACGGCCCTTGAGTTCAATGGTGCTCAATTTTAAATCGGGTAAGGTCAATGGCCCCATCATCGTATTCACACTGGCAGGCGGTAATTCAAACTCACGAATTGTGATATGCATTTCTACTTCGGGTTGCTCTTGAAAAGTGAGGTCAGCAAGAGCTGTTGATTCCAGATCAATCTTACCTTTAAGCATAACAGGCAGGTTGGCAATTTCGCGAATATCAGTCAGGCTGACTTTTTTAGCGCTAATTTCCAATTTGTGGCGTTCGACATTGCCTTCTGAGCGAGTGCCTTTTCCCAAATTAATTTCAACATCGCCCTTCAGCAAACCCTTTGCGCTGACATGACCGTAGGGCTTTTGCTGAATCATTCCAGAGATTGAAGGTGTGATCGTGATTTCTTCCGCAGAAAGTGCGGGCGTGTGTAAGGTTTCAACATACACTTTGTGTAAATCCACACCTGGCGTCGGGAACAGACTCATTCGCAAGCGATCAAATTGCATGTAAACTGAATTTCCAGAAAACTTTGAAACTTGAGTAGATACAAGGTCGCCCAGATCATCAAATGGAAACAAAACGAAAAGAAAAATCAAACAGGCAGCCACTGCTACAAAAATGCGACCTAAGTTGGCTCGAAATCCTGCAAGAAGTTTTCCCATTATTTACGTTTCCCGCGTGCAGGCGCTTCGGGTTCAGGTGCAGGGGCGCTTGGTACCGCAAGGGCAACCAATTTATAAATGGCATCAAAATAGTGTGTATTGTCTAAGCTCGCAGTGATGTGTAAGTCTTGCATTTTTACGCTGGGGTTGATGGATTGAAGTTGATAACCCAAGTCGATCACTTGGCGCAGATTCAACTTTGCTAGCGAAACTTCCAGGGCACCAGAAGATAAGTTGGCCGGAACAAGTTTAGAATCCGCACTGACCACTGAGACCGAGCGGATTTGTTCTGGAGTCAGGTTGGCATTTTTAATTTGATTATCAGCCATCTCTTTCAGGGATTCCATTGCCGGTGGTTCTGGAATGTTTGGTATTTCAGAAGCTTCACGCGATACTTTTAACAACTCGCGTATCACAGATCTTTTTTCTTCAAACAGGCCAATGTTTTCTTGAGCCAATGTATACGACGTATAGGGCACAGAAAGAATCAATAGTGCGATCAGGGCGACAGAGCCAATAATCGCCATTTTTTGTTTTATGGGCGTCAAATTGTCATAACGATCGCGCAATTGATTGTAGGCAGAAGATTCGCGGACTTTTTCCCAGGCTTGTTTGCCTTCGCTGGCGAGTCGTTCTTTTAATTCATCCAATGTCATTTTGTCACCTTCTGAACGCCACGATCCACTTGAAAGCTCAATGCAAAACTAGTTCTATTGATAATAGGCGAGAGCGTGCTTGTGCTTGTTGTCACCTTGCCATTGGCTGCAACATTATTGAGAGATTGCTGCAGTAAGCTGAGCTCACGCTGCGAATTTAGATAGCCCTCGATGCTCACATCGGTTTGATTGATATGGATTTTACGTATATCTAAAGTGAGGGCATTTTTAGCAGGTGTTGCATCGGTAATCTTTTTCAATACATCCATAGCTGAATTCATTGATGCGATATTTGAAAGTGTTTTCAAATCAGTGGCGCGTTTTTTGTTTTCACGGATGTATTTTTTGATTCCGGCATCTGTTGCATTCTTTCCAGATAACTTTGCGACAGTTTTAGCCTGTGTTTTTAGAACTTCTTCGGTGCGTTCAACCAGTGCCACCGAAAAGCTATCGCGCAAATTTGTATAAATAAAAAGCACAACTAAGGCGGCAATGGCATATTGGGCAACATTTTTCCATTTTGACCACATGGCCTGAAGACGGTAATTTTGTTTTGCAAACTCGCCACGCAAAAAGTTAAAGGCTGGGTTGCGCGGTTTTTTCAATCCTTCGACTGCCAGTCCCAATGCCAAGCCGATTTTAGCTTCAATCGGCGGGGACTTATAAAAAAGTATTGTGGGGAAGTTTTGAAGGGTTGAGATTTTATTCACTGGAACTTCAAGAAGCTGCGTTAAAAA
>JANNCH010000566.1:0-3470 GCA_031386315.1 Pseudobdellovibrionaceae bacterium | reverse complement strand
GAAACTAGAATTACACGAAGATCCCGAAAAAACAGAAATGGGTATTGAAATCGTGGCTCGTCCTCCTGGAAAGAAAATGCAAAATGTGACTTTGATGTCGGGTGGAGAAAAAGCCCTGACTGCGGTTGCGCTTGTGTTCTCGATCTTCTTGGTGAAGCCAAGTCCTTATTGCTTACTGGATGAGGTTGATGCGCCACTCGATGACGCCAATGTCTTCCGTTTCAATGACTTGGTTCGCGAGATGGCGAAACGTTCGCAAATTATCGTTGTTACGCATAATAAGCACACAATGGAAGTGGCTAGTAAACTGTATGGAGTGACCATGCAAGAGCGCGGAGTATCGACGATGGTATCCGTTTCTTTGCAAGACATTCAGTAAGGGCTCAAAGCCACTATGGACTTCGGAGATAGAAACATAATAATTTTTGGGGCCGTTGGAATTCTTCTAACGGCTGTTTTCGTTTGGATCGCAGCAAAACTTTTGAAGCTTTTAAAGAGCGAAGAAAAAAATGCTCCTCTTGCAAAACAGCAAAGCTTACCTGAACCCGAACAAACTCAAGCCCTGGCCTACCTAGATTCATCAGGCCATGTGGTTTCTGATCTGGATATTGGTTGCGCGAAACCAGTGCCGGTCGAAGTCGATGTTCAGCTCAAGGATGCGCTTAAAAAAACTGAAGAAAATCTTTTTGGCCGTATTCGCTCTTTATTTAAATCGGATGATGGCAATAAACATCTCGAAGATATCGAAGAGATTCTTTACACCAGTGATCTTGGGCCGCAAACAGTCCAACGCCTGATGCTAGCGCTGGAAGTGAATCTTTCAAAAAAAGAAAAAGGCGATATAGAAATCGTTCGCACCACACTTAAAAAAGAGATGATGGATATTTTCGCCGGGGCCACTCAAGGGACAGCAGCAATTCATACGGCTGCAACTGCACCGACAGTTTTGATGATTGTCGGGGTCAATGGGGCGGGTAAAACCACAAGTATTGGAAAAATCTCTTCACAGTTTGCTGGACAAGGTAAAAAAGTTTTAGTGGCCGCAGGTGATACATTCCGTGCAGCGGCCGGCGGTCAGTTAAAAGTTTGGACCGACCGTGCCCAGGTAGAAATTTTTTCTCCGGAAGGTGTGACCGATCCTAGTGGTGTTGCTTTCGATGCTGTCGCCAAGGGTAAAGCCCAGGGATATGATATTGTCATCATCGATACGGCGGGCCGCTTACATACACAAAGCAATCTGATGGAAGAACTAAAAAAGATGAAGCGTGTGATCACGAAGGTGATACCCGAAGCCCCGCATGAAGTGCTGATCGTCTTAGATGCCAATTCAGGACAAAATGCTTTGATTCAAGCCCGCGAGTTTCACAACGCCTTAGGTTTAACAGGTGCGATCCTGACCAAAATGGATGGGACTGCCAAAGGCGGCGTGGCCGTCGGTGTTGCTCAAGAACTTAAAATTCCTATTAAGTTAATTGGTGTGGGCGAGCGTATTCAAGATCTGCGCACATTTTCTCATCAAGAGTTTGTGGACTCTATTTTTCAATAAAAAAGCTACCGATCTTTTGAAGGGTGGCTTAGCAAAGAATTTAACAACTAATGATTACTCGCAAGAAGTGTTTTGTTTAGCACTTGCGAAGTGACCGTCTAAATCTAGATCCAATTTCAAGGCACCTTTTTTACATGCTGTTTGCAATGTAGACACTGCGTAGCCAACATTGGCTTTGAATTGTGCAAAATCAGATTCATTCATCATTGTTTCACGTCTGAAAAACAATCTTGTATCTTCAGTCGCAAGTGACGTATTTAATTGTAATAGCTTGTGGTAAGTCTCTGGATTGAAGTGAGCAAGACCTGCCAACAATTTATTTACTTTCAAATGATTCGTACGATTTACGCCACAATCATTGTCTTTCATCATCATGTTTTTAACTCGTACCGCACGTAAATTTTTAACATCTTCAGCGCTCATTTTAGATTCGCGCTTAACATTTCCGTCTTTCATGTAGTAATAGTCCATTGTGAAGTGAACGTTACCGAAGCGGTCTTCTTGGCTTAACATTGTGTCCATCAAAATCATGTCTGCGACATTTTTCATCTGCTGTAACAACTGAACGTTTTCGGTGGTCCAATTCGTAGAAACGATATCACGGATTGAAGCCGATTTTTTCAACTTGCTATAGATCACATTTTTATCACGGAAGTTCTGAGCGCGGATATTTTGATCAGATCCACCATTGTAAAGTTCAGAGTACTTTTCTTCTTTTGTTGGGTTGGCTTGCAAAGCACCGTAGCTCTGTTGAAAATCATCTGTCATCAATACATCTTTTTTAGAGCTTGATGCGCCAGCGTTTAAGAATTTCAATAAACTGCCCCAAGTCAAACCAATGACATCACTGGCTTCGCCCGATGCGCGAAGCTTTGCCATTGTTTCGTTACCAACTTGCAAATGACGTTTTATATCCATGGTTCTTAAAACTGCCGGGGGAACTTGATTCAAGCCACCCAATGCACGGGACACATGGTAGTAACCCAAAATAGCCGGAGTATAGCTGCAGCTAGTGCTCAATTTGTATTTTGCTAATTTTTTTGCCTCGTAAGCGCCATCATCAACATCTTTTTCGCTAGTAGCACCTTTAGGCAAACCATTAGCTTTGATATCTTGCGCTTTTAGTTTTTGAGTTGTATCTGCGCTGATTTCACAATCTTTTGCTTCAAGCGCAGCGGCTGTCATTCCTTTTGGAACACGAAAGAACTCAACACCTGGATTTGTACTGGCAGTCTTTCCGCAGATTCCGGTGTTGGCACTTGCGCCGTTCACATCCAAATTACAAAGATTGATTTCCATTTCGAGATCTTTTTTTGAATACTCGCCACCCGCAAGTTTTTTAGGGACAACGCAAACTTCATTGGCACTACGTTGTACAAGTTGTGTTCCGCGTGGAAGATTGGGAGTTAATGTAGCCATCGCAGCTGTGGCTAAAAGAGCGAATAGAGAGTAAATCACGGGACCCCCAAAAAATTGTAAATCTTAAGTTCGGTGTCTTGGATTGCGAAAGTGGGACCATCGTAAGGATGCCTCTGTTTTGATCTAGTGCAAATTATGCGATTATACTTTTTACAGTGTAACGTTTCGGGGCTACCCTGCTGGGGGGGCTCCGTTAGAGAACTTTGGGACATCAGCGGCAGAGCTTTGCATGGGTTCTGATAATAGATGGAATCGCTATTACATCCATCCATGGAACGCTGAATTCTGACCTTCCTGGTCAGAATTACTAAAACTCACCAATGCCATAAAACTCAGCGGTTTAACTACGACTCAAAATGATTCATACGGAATCGCTGTGTGTGGTAACATCGAATCAAGTTTTGTCGATTTTTAGCCGACAAGATGTCATGGGGCTTTTTGTTGTTCGTAAGTTGCTGAGCATAGGTTTTCTGCTTTCCTTGGCTTTATGCCAGGGTGGTTGTGG
>JANNCH010000481.1:0-1921 GCA_031386315.1 Pseudobdellovibrionaceae bacterium | reverse complement strand
TGACAGCTTCACAGGGAAATAAGCTCATGATGGTAGTTTTATGGTGGATAATGCGGATATGACCGAACGATCTATCGCAACGCTGTGGTTTATAGTTAAAAATCAACTGGCGTTCCTACCGCAAATTCCGGTAGGTTGTTGATGAAATGCGACAAGTAAACTCTGGCAGTTCTCGTCGTGTTGCGGTGGTGCAGTCGTCAGTAAATGTAAGACGGCTGACGCCTGGACTCGCTCCTTTTGCCGGGATGGGTTACGATTTTTGGATTATTGATCTCTACCGGCAGCGCGATTTGCTGCTGGCCAGCCTGTGTGAATGGCAGCCATGTGCGATCATTACTGAGTGGCATCCGGGTCTGACCGAGTCGTTGGTAGAGCTAGGTTGTCCGGTGGTGATCGTGCCGTCGGATGAGCCGATCGAGGGAGTTTACCGGGTAGACAACGATGATATCGCGATCGGCAAGTTGGCTTCAGAGCATCTGATTTCGCGAGGCTACCAGAACTTCGCATTCGTCGGTCGTGGCGATGCGCACTACGCTAAGCAGCGGTTGGAGGGCTTCCAGTCGGTGGTGGGTAAGGTGGCCGTGTATTGGGAAGAGTTTCGGGATTGGCGTCAATACGATGAATACTGGCGCGAACCGGACGAGGATATGGTTGGCTGGCTAGCGGCCCAAGCGACGCCGTTAGGGATCTTTACCGCGCATGATCCGACGGGCCGTCACGTCCTGGAAGCGGCAGCGCAAGCGGGCTTGGAGGTCCCCTTCGCGGTCGGGGTGATTTCCGCCAATGACGACGAGACGGTTTGTGAAATGGCGAACCCGGCGCTCTCCAGCATCCGGCTACCGTGGCGGCGGCTGGCGGCTGAGGTGGTTCTCACGCTTGAAGCGATTTGGGCGGGCAAGAAACCCACCTCGCCAGTCTTGGTGCCACCGCTGGACATCGTCACCCGTGGCTCGAGTTCTTACGCGGCAGTGAGTGATCCGGTGGTCCGGCGAGCGATGCAGTTGCTTGTGGAGCGGATTTCGTCGATTCTATCAGTCGAAGATTGGTCGGCGAAAGTTGGGGTTTCCCGCCGGGTGCTCGAACGTCGTTTCCAAGCCACGCTCGGCCGTTCACCGCATACGATGATTCACCATGAACGGGTGGAACGGGCGAAAAACCTGCTGACGACGACCGATTTACCGGTGGCCATCATCGCCGAGCGTTGCGGTTTCCAGAGTAACGAACGGCTGACGGTGAATTTCCGGGAAATCGTAGGCACGCCACCAGCAGCTTACCGCCGGGACTCCCGCCACAAGACTTCCTGAATGGCGGTCAATCGTGGTAAGGTGACGAAATTGCCCGCTGGAATTGCAAGTTTTGCCACGACTTCTGGCACGGTCCGTGCTCAAATACGTCCGCCGTAAGGCAAGACGGTTCGACGGAGATACCTCTCTGGTTAATGGGTTTTCCAAAGGGGGTGATCCGTCGGACCGTTTCTTCTCTTCTAATATGCACTGGCTCAAAGCCGGGCTAACACCGCGTCCCCCATCCCGCTCGTGCCGACCTTAATTTCACCGGGCCGGTTGGTGGCTATGTCGCCAGTGCGGAAGCCGTCGGCGATGGTCTTGGCGACGGCGGCTTCGATGGCGTCTGCGGCCTCGATTTCTCCGAGGGAAAAACGCAGTAGCATGGCGACTGATAGAATCTGGGCTACAGGATTGGCGCTGCCTTGGCCGGCGATGTCTGGAGCGGAACCGCCGGACGGTTCGTAAAGGCCGAAGTAGAGGCCGTCCTCGCGTTGTTTTCCTAACGAAGCCGAAGGAAGCATGCCGATGGAGCCGGAAATCATCGCCATTTCGTCTGATAGAATGTCACCGAACAGGTTCTCGGTAACGATGACGTCGAACGAGCCGGGCCGTTTGATGAGCTGCATCGCGGCGTT
>JANNCH010000451.1:0-5798 GCA_031386315.1 Pseudobdellovibrionaceae bacterium | reverse complement strand
GAGCCATCATTTTTTCTTTCAAAAGCTCTTTGCGATCCACAGAACCCACACCTTCAACAGCATTTGTTACCGGAAAAAGTTGAATGTTCAGTTGATACACACGTTCGCCTTTGCTAGTTGCACGAGCGATCGAGTTGTCTTTATGAAAAGCTTTGCGCATCTGCCGCAATTTGAATTTCAATTCTTCGAATTCTGTTTTTGTTAACGACGCCGTCAATGTCCCGAACTCACGATCTGTTGGAGCATCTTGATACAAAGACTCTAACCCCAAGTACATCAACTGGGCTTGCAGTTTTCTGACCAATGCCACTGGAACCTCTTCCGGTGATTCGATCAGGCTGCGCACTTTTTTAAATTCACCAGTGACTTCATCTTTTTTAAGCTCGCCCGCTGCAAGCAACGAGTTCAAAGCCATTTCGATTTCGTCTTCATTGGCTTTATTGCGCAAAAGTTCTTTCAAAGATTTAGTTGTGAAGCTAACACCTTCTTGATCGACCATCGCGTAGATGATCCATGCAATCCAATTTGGAACTTTTTCCCAAGTCTTGCGATCGATTTCGCCAGATTTTAATTGTGCACTCACACGGTGCTCGCTCAATTTTTTCAAAAATAAATTGCGATCACCCGGATCAGAAGCTTGCGTGAACTCTACAAGCAAACGAAACTCTTCTGTTTGCTCTTTGTTCAAGCTCAAGGCCTTACCAAATTTACCGATCATGTCGTCTGAAAGATTTCTTTTACCATCGATGATCATTTTTAAATAATTCGGAGATTTAATATTCGCTGCCGCCGAGAAAACTGCGTAGTTATATGCACGCAATTGACCCTTCGAAGCCTTGCGTTTGAACGCATAAAAAGCGGCTAAGTATTCGCGGTAGTTCATAAAATCAGATACGACTGGTGGAACCAGTGAACCTGTTGAATTGTCTTGTTGTTTCAGAAACTCAGTTGATTGATTTTGCACGACCAAGCCCCCCTTCATATGCTTTTTAGTTCACTCGATTTACGGCAGAAAAACAAGGTCTGCCGATTGTGCGGCAAGCCAAAATCTTACCGAGACAGTCTTAAAGACACTCCGTAAACATCCACATCGCCACGATTTGCCAATTCTACGCTGCCATAGCCGATTGCAACATTGTTGGCAAAAAACGAGTATGTTTGATTGTACTGAGAAACTCCGACTGAATTATTCAAATATCCGTTGATCAAAAGATCCAATACAGCATTTCCATAGACCGAACGAGCGTTCACTTGTACCGAAGCCACACGCATTCCACGATAGTAGTTCACATCGATGAAACGAGTCAGATCAATGCGAGTCCCATTGTAAATACGTTGGTTGATAGGCAAGTTAACAATGATATCACCATATCCTGGTGGATAAGAGGGTGGATACGAAGGCGGACGAGGACCTGGGTAACCCGGGCCGCCACCATGGCCAGGTCCGCGGAAATCATCGCGCCCTGGGCCGCGATCTCCTCTATCTCCACGGTCACCGCGATCACCACCGGGTCCGCGAACTGGTACGCCACGTTCATCACCGGGACGAGCTTCAACAGAAGCAGTGCCGAGTATAAGGATTGATGCAATTGCTAACGCGCTTAGAGATTTCAGAGTCATTATGTCCCCCATGAGACGGTATTTATGTACATAGGGGGACTAGAGCAATCAGTGTGCCCACAAAACTGGGGCGCTTGTGCACCCACCAATTCTAACAATTCGACCTAACTATCGTAGGTTATCGTCGCTCAGATCGACCAAAGGTTTCACTTGGCGAGTGAATTTAATAACAAAACGCTCGCCCGTGCTCACTGACAATCGAATTTGCAAACGCCCGTGGGTATCGTTTGCAATCAAGCGAGCCCCATTGATCCAACTAGCATATTCTGAACGTGCTTCATTATCTAAAGACTGGTTCAACGCAGCAGAACTGCCCTCAGAGACCGCTACTAACCAGCCACCATAAGCCAAGGTCTGTCCGTTATTGCCCTTCATAGTCACGTTAAAGCCCGCACGACCGTTCACGACTTCCCACGAAGAGATCTTCGAATAAGTGATTCTATCCCCTGTTTTAGAAACCGTATTGCGCATAAATTCACGCAAAGTTAGATACTCGTTACTTGCCGTGCGGTTGCCCGCAAGATCAAAAAACAAATTCGCACCTGAACCTCTGAATACGACATTCAAGATGTCTGCAGACCCCGGGGTCCCGATACGCAAGCGTGCAAAAATATTTTCACAACCGCCGTCGGCGTCCATACATTTCAAAGTTCCATCAGCCGCTTTTGAACCATCGGTGCTACGCAATTCTAATTTTGTCGCAGCCCCTGCTCGCACGTCACCTACAAGAGTATAATTTCTTGATTGACCGTTTTCAGATAATTTCAAAGTCAAAATAGCTGCGCCATCACGATTCGTTAAACTTGCTGATTTCACAGATTGTGCTAATTCAATATTTTTACGACGAGTGTCTGCATCTACGCGGTTGTTTCTAGCACGTAAAAACTCAAGCAATGCATCTGGTGAAGAACCTGTATAAGAAAAACCATCACTAGCATCACCACCTGTGAAGCTTTTGTCATTGGCCTCGATGGGCTCAAAAGGGCGAAGGCCCAAATCATCATTGCGCGGAGCCGGCGGCTCAGAACGACCTCTGTCTGCTCTATCATCGCTATTATCTCTGCCCTTATCTCTTGGAGTAGGCGCTGGCGGAGTCAACGATCCACCATTTGTGCTGCTTTTGCGACCCGAACCAGTCGAGCCATTGTTAGGTGTACCATATGGATTCTTTTCAGTTGGAGCACCCGGCTCTGGCAACTGACCCGTACGACCATCTTCAGCTTCACCCAAATCAGGTTCTGGAATATTTGCATTTGGTTTTGAACTGCGTGGTTTTGCAGGATCAGTTTCTGATTTCTTTTTAGTTGAAGATTTTTTTGCGCCTTCATCAGTTTTCACAGGGGGCTTTGAATCCGCCGGCGGAGTATACAAATCTTGCTTTTTACCACAGGCCGTAAGACTCAACGAAGCAATTACGGCCGCAGTCAAAAGACGCTGCTTTTGTGAAAACATGGAAACCTCCAAAAGATTATATCAGGCAGATATAAAGCAATCGGTAGGCCACTTCAAATGGACGGGGGGCTGTAGCCTATTGGATTACAGTCCCCCACCTTAGAATTTATTTCATGTATGACAAGTCAAACGTCAGCGAGCAGTGCTCGTGTATTCGCGCAAAAGACCACCTGCTAAAACAGACACAGTCTCATCTGAACCCGCATTCGACAAAATCACCAAACCATACTGACGGCCATTCACATTGAAGGTCATCACATGATTACGAATTTGAACTCGGTAACTGGATCCATCTGGATTTTTTGAAGATCCTGTTTCTGGATCAACAGAACTGCCATCGTAGGTACCCGTCTTTGCACCCACATAATAAGTCGACGGGAAATATTTGCGACCACGGCTCGCACCCGTGCGACAAGTATGCATGATTTTCCACAGAGTTTCTGCGCCGACATAGTTATTATGATAGGTATCATACAAAAATTCTGCGGTCTCGCCCGCCGTCAACTCGTTACCGTGAATCTTCCCAAGGTTGCCTTGAAATCCACGCATACGCTCATAGCCCATTCCTTGCGTGAATGCTTGGATATTGCCACGACCGATGTCTGAATTTCCATCACCTGCCTGTTTTTGCAATTCAACCCATGCCTCATTCGAAGAAACCACCAGCATATTTGACATCAGCTGTAGCTGTGATGAAGACAGCTTCTCACTTTGCTTATTTAGCAAAGTGGCCCCTACAAAAATCTTTGATGACGAAGCACCAAATATTTTTCGATTAGGCTGAGCGCTCTGGTCGATGACTTGATGATTATCTAAATCCATCAAAACCCATTGTGTTTTTGAATCCAGATTCGCTTTTGATTCAGACTTGATCGATGCATAATTTTTTCTTGCTGTTTCTGAAAAATAGGCGCCAGACCCTTTCGAAAGCGAAAGTCGCGAGCCACTGACTTTGATGTCAGAAAGTAATTTACCGCTTGGAAGCTTCAAAAAGTCTTTATCAGTCACCGGGTTTGACGGCATATAAGCTTGGGCACTCGTTAGACAAAAAAAGGCGGCCATTCCCACAGCAATGTTGCGAGACAAAAATAATCTAGCCATCAAACTCCCCCTTGAGTTGAACGTGATCAAAAAATAATGTCGATGTCTAAATTTTAATGTTCGCTAGCGCGCATCACAAGGGCCAGCCCGACTGATGGATAGACCAGAATAGAGCCACAATTCTTACAAGACGAAGAATACTTTTGACTCGAAAATGTGAATGAAAAAAATGAATAGAGCTTATACTTAAAAAACAAAAAGCCTTTTTGAATTTCTTCAAAAAGGCTTTTCATACTAAATGCGGATATTTTTTTAGAATCAGCCACCCTATAGGGTTTTAGACTGGCCCTTGATCTTGAGCTAAAAGCTTAGTCAATATAAGGACGAGCTTGCTTAATATAAATCTGACGTGCACCCGTGTCTTCTTTATCCACTTTGAATTCTAAATCCAGAGCGAATTTTTTATTTTCAGGATCTAAAACTGGTCCAAAGTGAGCTTGCGCTTTCAACACCTGATAAGTCAAATCTAGGATTTCTTCATCAAGCATCACTGGATTTGGATTGTCCTGCGGAAGAATTGCTTCGTTATCGTCTGCGATGTTTGAATGCTGCAATACTTGAATTTTATATGATGTCTTTTCAAGTGGTTGAGCTGGGTCGTAAGTTACCAAAACTTTTTGCGGCTTAACACCAGCTTCTGGGTTAGCAACACTGTGTTTATCGCCACGTTGAACTTCGATGTAGACCCCAATGTCTGAACCGCCCGCTTCACGAGCCACGTTTTTAGTAACCACAACACCGTCAGCGATTTCGTTGCCGAAAGTAGGGTTCACTTGCATACCCATTTTCACTTGTGCATGTGGAATGCGGAAGTAGTTGCGTTCGTCAAAAGCACGCAAGTTCCAAACAGAAGCCCATGTGCCTTGCAAAGCTTCTTTCAAGCTTTTAATTTTCTTTTCAGTAGATTTTTCTTTGCCATCTTTAGTGGGCTTGTAAGAGTTTGAATCGTACAAACCTGCGCCATTGAAATTTGGAAGATCTTCTGAATTTGTAGAGCTACGAAGTTTGATGCTTCTTGGCAAGTCGTTAACACGGATTTGGTCAAACTGAGCAATCAAATCAGCGATCAACTTGTCATCAACAACAGCAGTTTCGCTAGTCATCATCTCTTGCAAAGCTTTTAATTTCGCTTCACGGTAAGTGACCTTTGCAACTTTCGCCATCAAAGGGTCACGCAAAATAGATTCAATTGCTGCCTTGATATTTGGATTCGCGTTCACGAACTGGTCATAGTAAAAGAAAGGAATTCCGAAACCAGTGCGTACAACCGTACGATCAGCTGTATTCAACAATCTAGCAAGTTCACCGTAGTTAGCGGCTTTAGAGCCTACGCGAACATAATCAGGCGAATATAAATCTTCTGTGCGAAAGATTGTGCTCACCGTTGCATCTGACTTCAAAGTCACAGGATCTTGTTTTTTACTCTCATAAAAAGCAATCGCCAAAGCCTCTGTTGAAGCTTCTAAAGTTACTTTTCCGTCTTCAGTCAATACCATACGAATCCATGTACCATCCGCATACGTAGCGAACATTGGATTTTTCACGCCATTTTCTAAAGCAGAAATATCTAGATTTGGAGTGTGACGAGCGCGTGACTTCAACTGAACATGTGACAGTAAATTTTG
>JANNCH010000421.1:0-3350 GCA_031386315.1 Pseudobdellovibrionaceae bacterium | reverse complement strand
TCGCACTACCTGCATCTCATTAAAGAGGAAGGCGAAAGCTTTACCAAAGAAATGGTCATACGTGGCTCACTGGAAAGACTGGTGCCTGTATTAATGACCGCTCTAACAGCAGCCCTTGCGCTGATTCCATTGCTTATGTCTCAAGGACAGCCTGGCAAAGAGATCCTCTATCCTGTTGCTGTTGTCATCGTAGGCGGACTGATATCATCGACACTTTTAGATATATTTGTAACCCCGGCGGTTTTTTATCGATTCGGCAAAAAAGCCAGCCAGAAATATTTGAATCAATCACAAACAGAAGGATAACTCTAATGAAAATACTTAAAATGGCTCTTGCAACGGGCGCACTTACAATCAGTATGAATGCCTTTGCACACGACGAAGGACACGGTCCTAAAATCACGGACAGTGGCAAGTATGGCGGCCTTGTTGGTCCGGTAGTTGATGCAAAGGATGCTAAAAAAGGAACGAAGGCTGCCCTTGTTTACAAAGCAGAAATGGTTAAAGGATCTGACGACACGATCCGTGTCTATTTGTACGACGAGTCAATGAAACCGCTCGATCTTGCACAGGTAGAAAAAACTGCCACTGGCGTTCTTGGAGCCAAAGTAAAAGGCAAATATCAAACTCTTAAGTTTGAACTAAAGCAAGAAGGCAACTCATACGTTGGTAAAGCTCCAAAAGCCCCAGCAAAGCCATTCAATCTTGATTTTCAATTTAAAGAAAAAAGCAGAGAGCTTCTGACTGCATTTGATAACTTAGACTAGCACGAGGACGTCATGAAAAAATACCTGAACACGACTGCTTTACTGATGCTAATTTCTCTAGAATGCCATTCGCAAGCACTTCGCTATGGCGAGCTTGTGCAATTGATCAAGAGCAAAAATAAATTGGTTGCAGCCGAACGTGCTCAGGTAAAATCTCACGAGGTTCGCACGGGGCTTCTCGGAAGATCGTTTCTGCCTCACCTTTTTGCACAAGCCGGAAGTGAAACCTTTAAAGTTGGCAGCCAGGACACTAAGAATAATCCTTTCTGGTCACTGGATGGAAGTATTAACCTATGGAAGGGCGGCGCCGACTCGCTAGAAAATGATAATAGAGAGCTTTTGAAAAAATCATCGGAAGTGGAACTTGATCTGACCGAAAGGGAAAGTCTTTTATCTGCCAGAAAGCTTTTTTGGGAAATCATCACGATCAAAGAGCACATTGCTATTCAAGAGAACTCTATCAAAGAAAACGAAAAGCATTACAAAATGGCGAAACGTCGTATTTCAGCAGGTCTTGCGACAAAAGCAGATCCCCTCGAGTTTGAATTGCAGAAAACTCTACTTGAGCAGGATTTTAAGAAGCTGACTCTCAATTTAGACGAAGCCAAAAATCGCCTGGCCGTTCTTATCTCTGACCCGAATCATGAGGCCCTCGACGTCGGTGAAAAATACGCCCATCCGAGAAATTCTGAACTTCAAGATGTCGTGGTTAATTTCGATCAAGTCCCTCAGACTCTCTTACAAAGTCTCAACAAAGATATCCGCGAGAACGAGGCTCAAAGAAAATCCCGAAGCTGGTGGCCCCAACTGGATTTATACTCTCAATACGCGCAATACACAGAACGCGAGCAAACTGTCGCTGAAACCTCTGAGCGCCGTGAGTTTAGCGTGGGCCTAAGACTTAAAATGAATTTATTTGATGGTCTCGAGTCTCGCAGAGAAGCCCAAGCGCAAGAAGCACTTGCGCTCAGTGCAAAATACAAATTGGAGCATCTATCCGAAGGCGTAAGGGCCACTGTGCACGAACTTAAACATGATTTAACATTATTGCATGACCTACTACACGACGCTGAAGAGAGTGCAAAGAAATCCCGTGAATTTTTAAAACTCACCATCGAAGAATATAGTCGTGGAGTAAAAAATGGACCGGACGTCTTAGAGGCCTCTATCAAAACTATGGATTTTGAAAAACGTCTTTATAGTCTTTTCCAAGACTACTACACCACTCGAAGTGAGCTTCTTGCATTGGCCGGAAAGTAATTAGAAAGTCGCACCTATGAACCAGAATAAAATTGAGAAAAATATTTTCTTAAGTCGGCTTTTAACAAGATCCGGCGATCAGGCCTGGGACTTTGCCGTCCCCCTCACGCTGATTGCTTTATTTCTAAAACAGCCACAGATTGCTTTCTGGTATTTCTTTTTATCTAAGCTTGGCACTTTTGTGTTCACTCCCTATGTCGGGCGATTGATAGATAAAAATAAAAGAACAACAACAGCAAAGCTTGGGATCGGCATGCAAGTGTCGTTTCTTGTGCTCACGACACTTATTATTTGTATGCTCTACTTTTATAAGATTGATACGAACACTTTAAATTTTGCGTTTGTACTAAGTTTTATCGGACTGGTTATTTCAGGCGTCATCAGCAACCTCGGCGCTGTGATTATGGATATTGCCATCGCGAATGATCTTGTTCCAGAGGTAATCCCTTTGGAAGATCTTCCAAGAGTAAATAGCAGATTACGCCAAATTGATTTATTTTCTGAGGTCGCATCCCCCATTCTGGCGGGCCTCTTGCTTCTTATATCGACACCTGACGTTGCTATTATGGGTTTTCTATTGATTGCACTGTGGAACTTACTTTCGTTTTATCCTGAACTCTATCTGCTAAATAAAATCTTTGAAGTAAACCCAACACTCATTAATAAACCCGTGAAAGTCAGCGCAAGCACGCAATTATCTCTTTTTGCGAAATTCAAAAATGGCTGGGTGCATTTTACTCAGCAAAAAGTGGCTCTTTCTATCGTCAGCTATTCTTTGCTTTGGCTTTCAGTCTTGAGCCCTCACGGTGTGCTGCTGACAGCTTTCTTAAAAGGCTCATACCATCTGTCAGAGCTTGTCATCGGGCTATTCCGGGCATTGGGTGCCCTGTTTGGGCTTGCAGCTACAGTGGCCTACCCAAAAGTTCATAAAAAGTTGGGACTACTGAAAGCTTCGCGCTTTTTTATATTCTTCCAGGCAGCGATGGTCATACTCGCAATCATTTGCTTTATCGAAGGCGATGGAATCTGGAAATATGGATTTCTCGGGTTCATCCTGATTTCAAGAATAGGCCTCTACGGTTTCATGTTGGGCGAGCAAGGAATTCGTCAAATTGGAATCCCTGAAGAAGTGCGCGGAGAAATCAACGGCTTTGCTTCGGCCCTCAATAGCTTGGCTACATTATTTTTATTTTTGCTCGGAGCTATTTTATCCTCTTCATCGGACTTTCCAAAACTGATCACTATTTCAGTAGTCGCCGTTGTCTTGGGAGCCGTTCTATTTGGAAGTTGGGCATCTTCTCGGCACAGCATACAAAGTGAGAA
>JANNCH010000407.1:0-3327 GCA_031386315.1 Pseudobdellovibrionaceae bacterium | reverse complement strand
GCAGCGAAGGCACCTTGGGCTTTATTGTCGAAGCCACCATTCGCCTAACCGCCCCACCACCAAATTTAAAAGTTTTAGTGATGGGCATCAGTGGCCTTGATGCCGTCATGAAAGTTTTTGCAGAATTTAAAACTAAGACCTCATTAGCGGCCTTTGAAATGTTTTCGGATAAAGCATTAAAACGCGTTCTTGAAAACACAGGTTTAGCAGCCCCCCTGGATAGCACTCATTCATTTTATGTCCTGGCTGAAGTCGAAGCCAAAACCGAGCAAGACGAAGAACACACCATGGGTGTTTTTGAAAAGTGCCTTGAAGAGGGCTGGGTCCTTGACGGAGTCATTAGCCAATCAGATGCACAGGCCACCACCTTTTGGCGCTACCGCGAAGATATCAGTGAGTCTTTGGCAAAGTATTCTCCGTATAAAAACGACATCTCGGTCGCAATTTCTAAAGTACCACCGTTTATGCAAGATTTGGATTTGATTCTCTCTCAAGCTTACCCCAGCTGGGAAGTCATATGGTTCGGCCATATTGGTGATGGCAATTTGCACATCAATATTTTGCGCCCTGACGGTATGGCCAAAGATGAATTCGTGCAAGAGTGCCGCAAAGTAGACATAATGATTTTTGATACGATTAAAAAATACCGTGGCAGCATTTCTGCTGAACATGGTGTTGGCTTAACTAAAAAATCGTTTTTAAATTATACTCGCTCAGAGGCCGAGATCAGCTTCATGCGTGGGATCAAAAAAGTTTTTGATCCTGACGGGATTATGAATCCAGGTAAGGTTATCTAAAGCCGATGATGCGGCCTTTATGGTCGCTGTTAGCTTTACAGGCTCTCCAGTTGACATAATAAGTCGCATTGCTAGAGCCATCGATACTATCGAGGGTTAATGACGCCGTTTCTGTTTTTGAACGTGTCGTGATCCAAAGTTGATTGCTGATACGCAGTTGCGTTTTGCCACCGCAAGGTGAAAGCTCAGAGTTGCCGTTCGAACTTTGATCAGTTGAGATTTCATAGTTTTCGACAATAGGACCTTTAAAGTTATATTTTAGAATCAATCTATCGCCATCACCACCGGGACCACGAAAGTTCACAATTGAATTTAAGAATCCATTGGACCTATCAGGCAAAGCCGAGAATCCGCGGTAATCAATGCGAGTGATTTCCATTTGCATTCCGTCAGGAATATGAATGGGTATCAATGTATTGCAAATAATATTATCAGATTTAATTTGCGGACGACGACGTGGCACCGGCCCATTGGCAGCCCCTGCACCAGTCTCGGCAACAAACTGGTCAAACAAAATACTGAAAGATAAATAATCTGGTGAAAAAGCCACACGCATCGTACCTTGAGGGCAACCATTGCCGCCGTAAGTGGGCTCGCCCACGGTCAACTGCTTCACACGTTGAGAATTTTCATTGCCAAAACGTTGCGGGCGTCCACGACGAAAATTAGCTTCACGCTCGCGAGATTCTGCTAAAAGACCTACTAACATCAGTGCCGAAATGACTAAGAGTGCAGATTTTTTCATGGAAGACCTCAAGAATCGAAATGGTGGTTTGTAAAAGAAAGGGGACCTTGCGGTCCCCTTATTTAGAGGCTTAGCTGAATACAAGAACTAGCGGCATGAACGGAATTGCAATTGGTAAACAATGCCCGCATTCACATCGGCGCTATCTACAGTTGCCATCGCTTGTTCACGACGAGAATTTGATTGAACTAACATAGTGGTATTGGCACGCAAGATTGTATTGGCACCGCAGGCACTCCACACAATAGCTTCCAAACCAAGGCTGTCTGATTTCAAATAATCAGTGGCAGCAGGGCCAGTGAAAGATTTAGAAGTACGAACGCCGCGACCAAGTCCCGCTAAGAAGTAATCTACGCTCAAAGTGGCACGACCACCCGATGGCAAACCTGTGAACCCACGATAATCTATAGCAAATACAGAAACGCTATAACCATTCGGTACTTTAACCGGAATCGAGATATTGCAGTTTTTGCGATCGAAAGCTTTCGCTCCGCCTGCTTCGACCACATATTGGTCAAACAAGATACTGATGGATTTTGAATCAGGGCTCAGACTAACTGAAGCGCTGCCACCTGGACAGCCGGTTCCGCCGTACTCTGGATTACCTAACTGAATATCCGCTGCACTTGCGTTCATCCCCGCTACTAGAACCAAAAGACCTAAACCTAATTTGAAATTCATAATTCCCCCTGTGATTGGTGTTCATCGCCTTCATCCCGAAGGCTGATGTTGCAGAACCATAAGGCAAGCAACGTGCCAGTGCATTTTGGCCAAAGTGCACCACGTAGTGTGACAATCTTTGGTCAGGTATAAGAATTTCTTTGGGTTGTGTTAGCGGAATGTTTGGGATTTTTTTACAGCTGCTCACTGCATGATTAGTCAGTGTTGCCATCCATGTGCGGGCCCTTCAGACTGCCATCGTGGCCGTCAGACCACAAATACCGCACAAACAAAGACCTCGCTTTAACCTCTGGTGTATTTGAATAATTCTGGCCAGGACGGCCAGAATTCAGCGTTCCACGGATGGATGTACTAACGACTCCACCCATTACTGCACGTAAAAAAACTAGTAAACCACACGTGTACGTATACACCGCGACAACTTATCAATATCCGCCGCCAAGCTCATCGCCTGCGAGCTATGCAAATCCATCACAAGGTAACCGATTTTTTCTTCAGTCGATAAATACTGGGCTTCGATATTCGCGCCGGCCTTTGAAATCAAACCATTGATCTCACCCAGAATACCGGGTTCATTTTTGTGCACGTTCAAAATTCGCGAAGTCCCTTTTTTCACTGCCAGATCCACGTTCGGAAAATTCACTGCACCCGATGAAGAACCGATTTTTAGATAACGACGAAAGCTTTCGGCCACTTCTAAACCAATGGCGTATTGAGCCTCTTCAGTGCTGCCCCCAATGTGCGGCGTCAGCAAAACATTCGAAAGATTTTGCAACGGAGTAATAAATTTTTCTTTGTTCGACGCTGGCTCAACCGGGAATACATCGATCGCACAACCACCCAATTGACCTGACTTAAGCGCCGTTACCAAGGCATCAATCACGACAACTGTGCCGCGGCTAGCATTGATCAAATAGCTGCCTTTTTTCATCACAGCAATTTCTTCAGCACCTATTAAATCTTTTGTCTCGTTTGTTTCAGGTACATGCAAAGTGACAAAATCAGAAACTCGTAAAAGTTCTTTCAGACTTGGTGCCGATGAGGCATTGCCTAGAGGTAATTTTTTAAGCACGTCAAAAAACACCACATGCAGGCCCATGGCTT
>JANNCH010000392.1:0-1561 GCA_031386315.1 Pseudobdellovibrionaceae bacterium | reverse complement strand
GTATTTGCCCATTGGCTTCTCGGCCTACTCGATTTTTTCAATGACTGGCGAAAGGAGTCGGCGCGGTTTTATCGTCATCAATACGGATTATTCCTTGCCATACCCATACTATGGGGGTGCCTGGATAATTTTTTATGGCCCAAATTTTCTGTAATGGGATTTCTGGTTATGGCGTGGTTTTTGGAGGGGAGAATTGGGAAGAGATTGGTCATCCAAAGCCTGCTCTATACAGCCTGGAGCCTTTATCTTAACACCATCTGGAATCCACAGCTCCCTTCCCAGACATGGATGTCCGAGACTAAAAGCAGCATAAGGGTTTCCGATCCCGACGCAGCCAAAATACTAACTGGCACAGTAAGTGGTACTCCGCAATTTTATCCGACATGCACTTTTCTGCTTTCTACTTCTACTGGACTCATGCGCATACAGGCTCATGCACCTGATTTTTTATTGCAGCCCGGACAGTCTTTGAAGCTTGAGGTCACAGAATCCTCCATTGCCCCGCCCACCAATCCTGGCCAGTTCGACTTCCCTAATTATCTGCGCTCGATAGGCGTACGCGCCAATTTCCGTGCCGAAACGATGACACTGATGGGAGCGCCGCCTTGGTATCAACGCTGCATCAATTCTATCCATGCGACCCTGGATGCATGTCTCACAGGCTCCGTCCCCGCCGCACAAGCCCCGTTGCTTAGGGCCTGTCTACTTGGTTCCATGGAAGGCCTCGATCCTAAAGTGGTGGAGGATTTTCGTGCCAGCGGTATGCTACATATCCTGGCCATCAGCGGGCAACACATAGGTTTGATAGCCCTTATTCTTCTGCAACTATTTTCACTATTGCGGCTGCATCGTAAGATTGCATTTGTCGTTACCGGCGTACTGATCGGTATTTATGTTCCCGTTTGCGGTGGATCGATCAGCGTTTTGCGTTCGGCCCTCATGTTCTGGTGTATTCTTCCCGGCGTGCTTTGGGAACGTCCTGGAATGGCCATGAACAACCTAGGCTGGGCTGCTACACTCAGCCTTTTTTGCATGCCGTACCAAATCCTATCGCTGGGATTCCAACTTTCCTTTGCCGCAACTTTTTTCTTGATTCTCTATTCCCGCACGTTGGCAGGAGTACTCAAGAGGTTGAAAATCCGAAATCCGGTGGCAACGTATGTGGTTTCTACGGCCTTGTTCAGCTTGGTCCTTTACCTGGCCGCTTATCCCATACTGGCTAACACCGTGCACTGTCTATCGCCCTCCTCTCTACTTGGAAATTTGGCCACCATTGCACTCAGCTCCGGCATGCTGGTAGCCTCTTGCCTAACCCTTCTCTGCCATCCCTTGCCTTGGATGGGTAGTGGCTTTGGAGAAATGGCCGGTACTTTTTCTCAGGCGCTGGCGGCAAGTGTCCATGCACTCGCCCATGGGTCCGGTTCGGCGCAATCGGTATCCACTCTTCCCTGGATGTGGGGCCTGCTTCTCATTCTATTCTTACTGGTATTTCCGTATGTGGCAGCAAGAGGTCGAGGGCGTCTTTTGATTCTGATCGGAATCACTATTTTTTCTGGTCAAT
>JANNCH010000362.1:0-7001 GCA_031386315.1 Pseudobdellovibrionaceae bacterium | reverse complement strand
CGATTGATTTCGCAACCTCTGTTGAAAAACGGGTCGAGCGAGCATTTTCAGGCTTAGTTGTAAAGCCCACTTGGTTATCAATCACGATGTGAATAGTGCCGCCCACAGTGTAGGCGTCGACGTTCGACATCTGCAGTGTTTCAAAAACAACGCCCTGGCCAGCAAAGGCCGCATAGCCATGAATAAGCACTGGAACAACTTGTTTGCGTGTTTTATCGTTTGAAAGTTTTTGAACGGCACGGGCCATGCCCAGTGCGATTCCGTTCACAGTTTCTAAGTGCGAAGGGTTGTAGGCCATCACAGCTTTTACAGAACCTGTCGCTGTTTCTTTTTCAGTTTTATAACCCAGGTGGTATTTTACGTCGCCATCGAAATCATCCAAGGGCTGTTCGAGCTCCATCGGTCCATTCAAGTCTCCAAAGACAAGATCCAGAGGCTTGCCCATGAAGTTCACAAGCATATTGATGCGACCACGGTGAGCCATGCCGATCACAACTTCTTTCAATTGTAATTTGCTGCCACGCTGAACAAGCAGGTCCATCATTGGTAAAAGCACGTCACCGCCTTCCACCGAAAAGCGTTTTTGACCGACGTAACGAGTATGTAAGAATTTTTCAAGCACCTCTGCGCGTGATAGAGCGGTGAGGGCTGCTTTCTTTTCATCCGCAGACAATTTGAAAGCGTTGTTTTCAAATTCGCGAATAAACCATTTTTCAGTTTCTGGAGTCGTGTCAGAAACTTGAATTGTGAGTGTTCCGCAATAAAGTTTTCTGAGGTGTGCAACGATGTCACGCAAAGTTGCATTGGCTTTGCCAATCAAAGAACCAATTTGAAATTTTGTATCGAGGTCTTTGTCGCTGAGGCCAAAATATTTAAGTTCTAGTTCTGGCGCAGTATTTTTTTTCAAGCCGAGTGGATCTAGTGCGGCTTCATTGAAACCATGAGCACGATAGGTTTGGATGAGGCTCAGCACCGAAAGTTCTTTATCCGACACGCCAAGTTTGCCGCCTTGAGCAAATTCAACGCCTTCAAAAAATCTTTCCCATTCTGTTTCGACACTGGCAGGGTTTGTTTTGAACTGAGTGTACAGAAGTTCGATATAATCTAAATTGGAAATGTTGATAGCTTCGTTATTCACAAATGATCCCCATGATGACGCTAGTAAAACAGTCTGAAGTGGCCTCTATGTTTTTTCAAAAACGGCGAGCATCGTCACGAGCTAATGCGTGGCGATATGCCGATTGCTTTTGATGCAAACATAGCTCCATTATGATAGCAATTCTTCTGGTAAAGAAGAAGGAGTTTTCAATGTACAAATTAGTTCTAGTACGTCATGGCGAAAGTGTTTGGAATAACGAAAACCGCTTCACTGGCTGGCAGGATGTTGGTTTGTCAGAAAAAGGTCTGAAAGAGGCGACCAAGGGCGGAAAAGCTCTGCGCGAAAGAGGTTTTACTTTCGACGTGGCCTTTACAAGCGTCTTGAAACGCGCGATCAACACCTTGAACATCGTTTTAGACGAATTGGATCAAGTGTGGCTTCCTGTCCATAAGGACTGGAGACTCAACGAAAGACACTACGGAGCCCTTCAGGGTTTGAATAAGGCCGAGACTGCAGCCCGTCACGGAGAAGAGCAGGTAAAAATTTGGCGTCGCAGCTATGACACTCCACCTCCACCGATGGAGACTTCGGACCCTCGTCACCCGCGCAATGATCCACGTTACAAAGACGTGAAACCCAGCCTTTTGCCTAATTGTGAGTCATTGAAGGACACGGTGGCGCGCTTTCTTCCGCTTTGGACAGAGACCATTGTGCCGGAAATTAAGGCAGGTAAGAGGGTTTTGATCGCGGCCATGGCAATTCTTTGCGCGCTTTGATGCAACACTTAGAAAACATGACCCCAGACGTGATCATGGGAGTGAATATGCCAACGGGTATCCCGATGCTTTATGAGCTTGATGAAAACATGAAAGTCTTGAAGCGCGAATTTATCGGAGACCCAGAAGAGGTCAAAGCTGCCATTGAAGCAGTGGCAAACCAAGGCAAGGCGAAGTAAGTATAAATAAAACTATAAAAAGGCGCCCGATTTAAGTCGGACGCCTTTTTATGTTCTTGTTGCTATATTATTTAATATCTAAAAAACTTGAACGCACTTTGCGGTTTGCTGCGTCTCGATTGAAATCTATTTTTTCTTTTTCTGACTGTTTCAAATTCTGTAATTCATCCCAAGAAACTGCATTCGCAATTTTACCGTAGGTAAGAATTTCGTTCGCTACCGAACCTAAATTTTGCAAAGCTGACAACGCTAGTTTTTGTTGAGCTTGTGAAAGAATAACAGCAGCACCTTCTTTGCGTTCGCTGGCCTTGGCAGATGTGTTCGTTGATTTCAGCACATCATTTGAGTCACCCAAGTTAACGCCTAATAATTTAGCAAAAGTTGCAATTGCTGCGTCAATTTTTTCTTTTTGCTCGTCGAGCTCATAATTAGCAAGGTCACTATCTATTACTTCGCCATCAAACCACATAGTTTTTGTAACTGGCTTGATCTTGATACGTTTTAACATCTGGGCAAGTTGATACATTTCGCCTTCGATGCGAGCCTGGGCTGTTAAAGAAAAACCACGGGGCATTTTGACTTCGTCGGTTGAAAATGCAGGACCCTTTAGTGTGCGAGTGAATGGCTGAGCCAAGCGATCGAACTCCATCGTTCCAGCTTCTCTCATCGGAGACAGCAAGCTCACCCAACCGATGGGGCTGCTATTGCCACGAGTGCCAAGTAGCTTTTGCTTCGCCAAATTATTTGAAAGGAAGGGGCCAATGGGTTCGGCTCTATCTGTATAGAAGTACGAAAGTGGCAGTTCTGTTTTGTACTGTTCGCGGTAAGTGTCTTTAAGTAACTCACCCAAAATCATTTGGTAAACGCGGGCTTCTTGAAAAACCGAGTGAATAGCACCATTGGCCATTGGTCCTGCGTTGACACTACTTGTGTCCGTGTTGAATATTTTCTTCACTAACTTCACAACGATGTCTTGATATTTCTCGGTATATATATCGAAAGCCTCGATCATTTGACTTTCTGTCATGACTCTCCACCAAGTTTCAAAATTATTTTTGCCTTTGTTAGTAATGACCGTGTCTAAAGTGTTTGCTTTTAAGTACTCATTTACATTTTCATAGTTTGCCTTCGAGTTTGTAACAAGGGTGTTGTTCAACCAGCCATCATGCAACGAAAACTTTTGCGTAAAAATTGTCGTATCGATAGACTTATTACTTGAAATAATTTGTGGCGTATTTTTTACGATTTTTGGTGGAACAAATTTCGCTGGAAATCCAGCGGTCTCATCAATAATTTCTTCATTTTTTTCTGGTGAAGGTCCAAAAATCATTTGTGATACAAAATACTCGGTCACGCGTGGGTTTCCAAGCTTTGTATTGCTATCGTAACCTGGCCACTGAAGTCCCTTAAGACCTTCAGCATCTGCTGAATACTTTTCGTAGAGGTATAGGAATCCGCGCCCTTGTTCTGTGACTGGCTCTGGTTCGCCTAACATAGCCATAAGTTTTTTGTACTCATTGTGTATTGGCTTACCTTTTACTGACCATTCTAAGAAATTGGCAGCTACATAGGTAGAATCTGTCGTGAGCATACCTTTAATTCTAGAGATGCCGTGACCTTTTTTATAATTGTCTGCGCTTACGAGATCATTTTGGGCGAGTGTTAAGACTTCAATGGTTTGTTTGTTCAAGCCATTTTTCTTAAAAGTACCGTTTGTTATGTTTTCAGACAGGTAAGATGCAACCTCTTGAATTGTTTGTTTTTGACGATCCACCAGAGATTCTGAATCTGTGAAGTAAAGTTCTTCGCTACCTTCAGTCAAGCCCTTGGCTTTGACCCCGATGAATGGGTGTTGCAAATTCAATTGTGCTATCGGATCGCCACCTTTTGCAGCAATGATTTGTTCAACGAAAGATCCGTAGAAGCTATGACTGGCATTGTACATCGACATTAATTGTTGAAACATGTCCATCCAGTTTTGGTGAGCCGTGTAAACATCACCTAGGTTAATTTGTCTCCACTCAGCACTTTTTTTATGGAAATTTTTAAGATCAGCTATAAAGCTAGTCGGGTCCGCATTCCATTTGTTGCGTTTATGGTGCAGCATTTGTTGAACCAGTGCTTTGTCTATATTTTTAAATTCGCCGCCATCTTTCTGGCTTTTCCAGGCGAACGTGACTTTTGAGTTGAGCCAATGGTCAAGCTCTACGAACATGGCAATTTGTAAGCCCTTCGTGACAAATAAGCGAAAGCCTTTCACTTGTACTCCGCCTGGGAACAACCAAAGTACAACATCAACGGCACCCAAGGCCAAACGTGAAGCACCTTTTTTAGCTAAGTAACCTGCCGTGCGACTAGCCGCTGCAGTAATGGCTTTTTCAATACCGGCCGCCATAAATGACGATATAAGCATTGAGGTAATCATTGGTACTTGATCGACAACCATATGCTGGTAAGCGATGTGACAAGGGTCGTCTTCATCGATGCCTTTTTCGTAGTCTTCTTTTTTAACTTGCAGGCTTGCCACTATTTTGTCTGAACCAGCCTTAATGACTTTGTTAGCTTCTTTCATACCTGGAACGACCGATTGAACAGCTTGTTGATAGTGAGTGATGCCCGCAACGGTTTTACCCATCATTAATTTCGAGCAAGCCTTTACGTTGGGGTCTGTTAGAATCAATGAAATATTAGATTGAACAAATGCGCCTACAGTCATACCCAAGTATGGAATCATGTATTTACCAAATTTTGGGTTCGTGATATAGGCTTGAAGAATATTCGATGTTACGCCTTGGGACGCCATGAAAGTATAAAATCCAAACATTCCGATTGGCGAAAGCTGATGTTGAATATGTTGCTGCATCCCGAGTGGGTTTGAAGCATAGTCTGTCACAAGTTGGCTTGCCACTACCGCACCCATGGCCATAAAAAATATAGCAGATTCGGTGGGTAAGTTTTTAGCAGAGTGTGAGAATGCTCCCTTGCTTGTCTTCCAAACTTTCGACATTTCTTCCTTCATACGATCATTGAGTTTGCGCGGGCTGAATTCCTTGAGAGTATCAGGATTACTGAGTGGAATGTCGATGGCTGGGTTGTTATCTTTATCATAGACCACGATTTTGCGAACATTGCCTTCTTTTGTGAAAACATATCTGTAACCCTGATCCGTCGGAAAATCGCCATGGACCTTATTGATTCTATCCGCATCTTCAGACGAAAACTGAGGGGCTGATTGCGCATAGCTTAAGGTTGGCGCGAAGGCCAGATTAAGAAGGCTGCAATATAGAGCGAGTTTTTTGAATATGTTCACAGTTCAACTCCCAGTAAAGGATCTACCTACAATACTTAAAGCAAATAGGGTGCCCGTATATATTCGAGCTGAGCCGTCTCAATTTAGGAATAAGCCAATTTTTGCGCGGGGGAGTTCAGATATTTGACAGGAGCCAGTATCATTATGAGATTTATGGGAGCTGGGTGCGCTTGGTTTTTACAGCAGTGATTGAAGGATTTGTGGCCATCTGTAGACGGGCCTTTTTGAATCGCATCGTGCGTTTAAGGATGAAAAAACTTGCACGGATTAAAGGGTAATTTAAAGTGTGGGCTTTATTTATGAAAGCTATGCGACGAATTTATTATCTTGATCAGAGAGTTCGTAGCCGCACTCATGGCATTTCATAATAAAAAGACCTTGGGCATTGCTATCAAGGTAAAGAACCGAACTGACACAGCTAGGGCAATGTTTTGAGGCCTTCGTCGTCGATAAGGCTGGTGCCCCCTGCAATTCAAAAATAATATGCTGATCGGCTTCAAAGCCCTTGATCACTCGCTCACCAACACGATGAATGCCATAACCTTCGGCCATCAGTGCAATGGCGATATCAGAATCCACTAGTATTTGATCCGGCTCGGCTAAATTTGTGAGTCTTGAGGCAAAAGGCAGAGGTGCGCCGATGGCGGTGTAAGAGCGGAAGAATTTTTTGTTTCCATAGAAACCTACGTTTGCATAACCCGCCGAAATACCAATGCGAGTTTGCATTTCTTTTTTCCAATTGAGTAGATAAAATTCGCGGTCTTCTTGCAAAAGTGCACGAACCTCGAGGGCCGCCAAACAAGTGCGTTGCAAAAAGTCGCCATGGGCGATGGGATCATTGGCAAAGGCGAGAATTCCATCCCCCTGAAATTTATCGATCGTTAAGTCATGTTTTAAAAATGTAGACACTACAGTGTCCATGAATCTAGCCAGAACTAAATCTAATTTTGCAGGATCAAGCCGTACCACGCGCTCGGTTGAGCCCACAATATCGACAAAGATCGCACAGATCTGCGCGCGATGAACACCTTTTTCTAGATCCACCTTGCCTTCGCGGATGGCACGAACAACTTGGGGGCTGAATTGATTGCTGAGTGAGTTTAGGCGTACGGCCTCTTCAGTTTTTGACTTGATTACATAGTCACGATTTGCAATTTCGGCTTTAAGAGCTAAGCGTGAATTGATCTCTCGCATACGCAAGTTTTCGTTGAAGTAGCGAATTAAAAAACAAATGACCAAAGAGCCAACCACAAAAAATGAATTGATAGCAATGCCTGTATAGTCTTGATTAGTATGTGAGTTGAACAATGTGATTGCATAATAGGGCAGATAGATACCCATTGTCGTGATTGTAAAAAACAAGGGTGAGAATGGGATAAATGACAGGCCGCCAACAGCCACCATATTAAGACCGGCATAGTAACTTGTTGCTGGATCTGGGATCATGGCAATCATGATGTTGATCGGCAGTGCAATCAGTATTGAATAAATACCAGCCACTAATTGAGCCTTATTGGCTGTCTGAATTCTGTCGATAGATTTTTTGACTAAATAACAAACCGGAATACATGTCAGGCGTAATGCCAGAAATGTCCATTTTTGATCTGGAACGTAGATAATGTCTGCGATCCAGAAAA
>JANNCH010000317.1:0-3204 GCA_031386315.1 Pseudobdellovibrionaceae bacterium | reverse complement strand
GGCCGACGTTTAAATAAATTCGATCACCGTTGATGGCTGCGATGCGACCTTCCCAAGACACACGCTCGAGTGCGGCCACGATCTGCGGAGTGAAATCTAAAAAGGCATCTTTCACCAGAGTTTCAACCATTTCTGGATTGTCTTCGATAAATTTATCTGTGGATACGCGCTCTGCCACTCGTACATTTTGCTCTTCTAGAGTGACGGTCTTAACTGTGTTGAAAATGTCTTTGTTAGTGCGCACATTGAACATTCGAACTCTAATGACAATTTCAAAAACAGATTTTAGACTTCGAATCAATCCAACCTTGTCTGTTTTTCGTTGGATTCGAATATCGAGTATTTTACCTTCGAGCAATGCCGCCGCACCCAATGTCTGCGCGGGCTTTGCCATATCGGCCAATTTATATTCATTGGCTTTCACATCCAAGGCCTTAGTAACATTCACATTGAGTTCACGGCTATCCAAAGCAATCAGATCTCCGGTACGGTTCACGTCCGTAATAAATGCACCACGGGCTTTATCACGTATATTCTTGGGTCGCCCCTCAGAAGCGTCCAAAAAAGGCAAAATTATTACGCGCTTTTTAGGTGAAGAGTTATCTTTTGACAGCTCGTTGTTCACATCTTTAACGTCTCGTCGCATGCTCGGCTGCGTGCGATCCATGACTGCGCAAGAACTTAAAAGCCCCGCGGTAAGCAAAACAAAGCTGAACATACTAAAATTAATTAATCTGAACATTGATTTCATTAGTTGCTCCTGCGACTTCTGACACACTTGAAATTTTACGCCCACCAAGATCCATACCTTGAAGTTTTTGCATCAGCTCAGCTGGACTAGCGGCTGTGTCCACTTCAAAACTATATTTGCCGGACTCAAAAAGACGTTCTCGCACATTGCGAACCTGTGCGACTTGATTTTTCAAACGTTCTTTAAAGCTTTCTAAAAAAGGCAAATCCATTTTACCGTTGAGTGTAATTTTAATCATTGACGTTCCAAGTGAACCCCGCTGCCAGGCCTCAAACACTTGCGAAGAAAGATCTGAAGCCACAGCCTCTGCGATTTCTTTCATTTTTTTATCAACGACAACTTCGTAAATGCCAGCCTCTGTATCGAACTTACGACTTACATCTGCGATAGGACGTGAATTACTAATTTGAGTGGCACTGATACGTAGTTCGATACGATAAGCGTTGGCTAACTGAGGATTTTTATTAATTTGCACCTGGCCGTCTAAAAGTACAGAGGCATTGAAATATTGTCCAAAAAACTGTGAGTCCTCGATATTGAGTTTTTCGTTTTGAAAAGGCATTGGGATATCTAGATGGGCGGCAGAGTCTTGAGGCTTTAACAAATAAAAACCATTGCGCTGAAATGAGGTGCGCAAAGAGTTTTCAAAATAACGTCCCTGATTCAACAAAAAGACTTTGGTATCTTTATCGCCGCCCTGCCACCAGCGATAGCTGCTCATTTCTACGCGGTCGATAAAATTAAGCACCGGTATCACGATGGGCGTCGACTCGTTTTCATTCAACAAGCCATTGACCTGCAACATTGACTTTAAATCCTTCAGCGAGATTTTCACAGCCACAGACATTTTGAAGCCCGCAGGCAATTCAGGTAGCAGCTCGCCAGGTTTAGAAAATGGAGTATAGTGAGCTGCATTCTTGATGATTTTATTGTTAATCGCTGATTTGTTTTTAGCGTATCTTTCATCACCGATGAGCTCTTTGATCAAATCTTCAGAAACCTTGTCATAGGCCTGCGAAATGATTTCTTGTCGGGCCGCCTGAGGCATTGTTTGTTTTGAAGTACCACTAAAGCTACGCTCTAAAAGATCCCCCGCCTGAGCATGGGCGTAGATTCCAGAAAACAAACTCAGAAGAAAAATCAATGATGCAAACTTCATTAAGAACCTCTCAATTCAATAAAATCAGTGCGACCAAAAAGTGTGTGAATCCCTTCAAAGAATTCAGCCGATACAGAAACGCCAGATATATCCGGTGCTTCTAATAAAACCTTGCGGTTCATATCATTCAAAGCAATTTCGAAGTTAATACTGGTGACGCCAGGATGTTCTCTGAGCAATGAATTCAGTTTCACGTAATCATCCGTTTCAATTTTTTCTAACCTTAGAACCATGCGCTTGGTTTTTCGCATGATTTCTTCCAATGAAGAAATGCTATCTACCATGATTTTAGCAGCACCTTCTTCGACTTCTAAAGACCCACCAATCAATACAGGTCTTTCGTCTTTCAAAGCCATTTCGTTTTTTGCAAAGGCATCCGGAAAAATCACCAATTCACAGGTGCCCGTGAGGTCTTCAAGCTTACCAAAGGCCATACGTGTGCCCTTTTTAGTGATAAGTTCTCGCAGCTCAGTGATAAGACCAGAAACAACCACGCGTTTTTTGCCAGCGTCACGCTTTTCACGCCAATCCATCTTAGCAACCTTGGCTTCGATGATAGCCATTTCTTCAGGTGTCGGCGCAAGCTTTGCTAAATCACCGATTTTTGCCGATATCCAGGCCTCTGATAACGCATCAAAACCTTTCAATGGATGATCACTCAAATAGAAACCAAGAACTTCTTTTTCATATGCAAGCGAAGCGGCCCTTGTCCAGGGTTTGCAATTTTCAACTTTAACAACAGCATCCGAGGCAGGTCCTAAATCAAATAACGAGGTCTGCCCCAGCTCACGATCTTTCATTAGACCCTGGGCACGATCTAAAAACTGGCCATAACCACCAATTAGCTGGGCACGATGCATACCGAAATCATCAAATGCGCCGGCCTTGATTAAACACTCAATAACTTTCTTATTCACTCGACGTAAATCAATCGAATTGAAAAATTCATCTAGGCTTGTAAACTTTTTATTTTCTAATTTTTCACGGGCTTCTAAAATAGCAACAACGGCCGTTTCGCCAACGCCTTTGATGGCACCTAAACCAAAATAAATCTGATCACCCGTCACACTGAAAAGATAATCCGAGAAATTCACATGGGGCGAACGAACAGACAGACCACGTTTTTGTGCATCCTTCACGTATTTAACAACTTTATCGGTGTCACCGATTTCTGTGCTAAGTAATGCCGCGAAAAATTCCGCAGGATAGTGGGCTTTCAGCCAGGCGGTTTGTGCAGTAATAACAGAGTAAGCCGCCGCATGGGATTTATTGAAACCGTAGTCGGCGAATTTGT
>JANNCH010000303.1:0-8120 GCA_031386315.1 Pseudobdellovibrionaceae bacterium | reverse complement strand
TAAAATAGTGGCATATTTTCAGAATCAGAGTCTTTGCTGGCAATTAAGTCAGCATTGATAAATTTTTTGAGTCGCACACTGAAGCTTCCATCAGAATTGGATATAGCTTCAGAACTATTAAAACTAAAAAATCCTTCACTTACAGAAACATTCGTCCCACTTCTTGTTGCACCAACCTGTCCCATAACAATTAGGTAATCACTGTCTGAATCTGGAATAATTGAAACTAGCTCCTTCGTGAGAAGGCGCTGATTAATGGTAATCGCGTTAGTTAAAGATGTTGAGTTTCCGGCTAAATCTTTCACGCTGAAGTTCAAGTCATGCGGCCCTTGTGAAGCTGCATAGTAATTGCCAGTGAACGATAGCTTATCTGAACTCAGTGTCAAATTCATGCCGTTCACTGAAGCTTCCGAAATTTTTTCGTTAACACTCCCACTGACTTGAAATACAACTCGATCAAGTGATTCACCACCCGCTGGAGAACTTGCTAAAATACTCGGGGCAATCGTATCGAGAGTTATGTTAACAATAAAAGGTTCGGCCTGATTTCCGGCCTCGTCAACAGATACGAAACTAACAGCGTTGATACCTTCTTGATTCAAAATAACGGGGGCGGCGAATGATTTTGAACCTGTCTGAAATTGCTCATTTCCATTCACATAAACCGTTGTCCATACTGGAGCCACATCATTTATTACAACGGGCACCAACACAGAAGAATTGCTTAATGGAAGTAGTGAATTAAATGTCGAAGATAGCACCGGGACCGCTGTATCTTGAATGACTTCGTAGATAGTTGAGTAGGTACCAATATTTCCAGCACGATCTTTTGCCACGACTTGTACATTCGCATTGCCAGCGACTGAAAAAGATATCGCCCCTTCGTAGGTCAAACTCTCAGGTATTGGATCTGCATACACTCCATTTATAGATAGGGATGACAACAACTCACTAAAAGCAAGGGGCACACTGAGGACCCCCGATGCTACTTGGACATAAACTTTTTTATTTGTTGAAAACGCTAGCGTTGGTGGTATTTGATCTAACGTCACTACAGGTAAATCCAAGATTGATGAGAAACCATGCGAGTCTGTTGATTCGACTTGAATCGTATTGGGACCTGAAACTAAATTGACGGTTTTATAAAATGATTTGCTTGTCGACGTTGAGCTCAGAACTCCATTTAATTTAATTTTTGTTGTTACAGTCGAAACATCCGCTACACTTAAAGAAAGAACTAAACCGTTTGTTTTTGTAATATTTCCAGCTGGAACTCCGCTGACAGTAATAACTGGAGCTGTTGAATCCAAACTTTGCGTTACTTTTTCGACTTCAATCTGAACAAAGGAAGTTGTTGGTCCACTTAGATCAAGAGTTAGAGTTTTTGCCGTGGTTAATTTTATAACACCTTCAAATAAACTCTTTGTCTGATTAATATCCCCATCAGCTGTGATCTTAGTACCGTTGATGTAAGCAATACCTGTTTGCACTCTATTCGCGTCGATATAACTTTGATTTTGATAGTTCGCCCACTGGCACGTAATGTAATCGATAAAACCACTGCAAGGCATATTCGTCACATGATCTAGGCCATCCGCATTTTTGATGCGAATGCGATAAAGTGCTTGTGGGTCATCCGGCGTCAAAGTAATCGTGTGCCGCTTATACGTCGATGGCTGCCCATCATATGAATTCGGACCAAAAAGCACACTCACTGGAACTAATTCAGCATAGGTACTCACAGAAATGGATTTTTCTTTTTGCGTATACCCGCCTTTATCGTCCGTAGCTTTAACTTTTACAACATAAGTCCCTTCAGTCGAATACGTGTGCTCAGCCGACAACCCGGTCGATGTCGTACCATCCCCCCAAGTTGTCAGATAGCTACTGATAATTCCGTCACTATCGTATGACCCGGCAGTATCGACAGAAACTTTTTTTAGATTGCTTGAATCCAGTTGATTCAGTGCAAATGCCAATACAGGTAGCTGATTTGGTGGTGGTGTTGGAGGGGCTGCGGGAGTCATCGTAATTGGAGCAGAGACAGTGATCTCCTGGTTCACATTATTTTTAACTTTTAATGTGATTGTATAGGTGCCTGGAGTTGAATACGTATAAGATGGCTCTCGAAGTGTCGATGTTCCCACGCCATCTCCAAAGTTCCATAAATATGTAATAGCACGTAACAAAGGATCCCTTGATTGGGTTGCTTTAAATTTCATTGGCGAAGTGACAACCCTGGAGGTGTTATCCACTGTCATAACTGCATAGGGCTTAATATCTGCGGTTGCGATGGACTCGATAGAGTAGCTCAATTGGCTCGTTGGCACCCCTGTGTACTCGAAAACTACATTATTAATATCTTGGTTTAGAGAAACAATTATCTCACCATAGGACGTAATAGTTCCTATCCCCAACCTCATAGCAACATTGTTGACTGAAATAATATTAAATGCGCTAAACATATTCGAATCAGTTGTTGGTTTGCTTAGAATATTCTCGTAAAGGCACTGATTTGCTAATGCAACAGGGGGTAATGTCTGGCAATACGTGATGAGTTCCGGATGATTGAGACCATTACGAATTTTGAGTAAATATTGACCTTTTGTCTTTCCAGTTAAATCAATTGTTCTGCTGAAGGTTGCGGTTTGTCCGACTGGAGTTGTAACACTTTCTGGCCCTAGGACAACTTCACTTTTTGAATTTATTGAAAAAAACAGAAGGCAGACGAGTATAATTGCGGGTCTTGACGTCAACATTGATGGCTCCAGTTTTACAAACACGAAACACTTTATCGACAACTACCGATTAATCTTAAGTCAAGAAAACCGAACTCTGAATTTCGCGTCATCAAACAATATTTTGCTTATGTAAAATTAAAAGCTAAACTTTAGTCTTGGTGCCTATGCGTTGCCTAAAAAGACTTGCTGAGGTCATTAAAAATGATAGCCTGATCACAACATTTTTTTTCACGGAGGAAACAATGAAAAAAACCATCCTATTTAGTCTAGTAACGCTTATGTTCGCTGGATACCAAGTTCAAGCCGCTCAAGGCACCGCAAAAGCAAAGCTGAAAGTTGTTCAATCAATCAACGTAACAACAACTTCAGACTTAATTTTTAGTGAGGCAGGCGCTGGCGCAGCAGAAGAAACTGTTTTACCTGACACTTCAGAGAATGCTCAAAATGCGAGCTTTGAAATTACTGGCGAACCAAATAGAGCAGTTACTGTAACGTTGCCTGGTGATGGCGTTGTTGTTATGAAAACTGCCGGTGGCGGAAGCCCTGAAAGCGAAGTTGCTGTAAATCAATTTACTAGTAATTCAATCCCAGATCTGGGCGGAGCAGGACAAGCTACACTATTTGTTGGCGCAACCCGCGCAGCACTAGCATCAAACCAAGTTGCTGGCGATTATGAAGCTGATTTTATTGTAGACGTTGTTTACTAAGAGTTTTAGTTAAGAACATATTTGTATCGTTGACAGGTCAGCGATACTTTTTACATGATAGCGTATGAAATTATTTTTATACGCTATTTTTATTTTTCTGCCACGAATATCCCTTGCTCAAGCACAGGTATTCCCCACTCACCTGACTCTTACCGAAGAAGCTTCTTCATCATATCTCAATATAAAAAATGTTACCGAAAAAACTCAAACCTATCGTATTGAACTTGTAAAATACAAAATGTCTCCAGACGGTATGATGAAAAAATCAGCCATTCCAGATACTGTTCTTGCAGAACTTATCAAATTTTCTCCAAAAAAAATATCAGTCGCGCCCAACGAAAAACAAATAGTTCGCGTCATGATGACATCTTTTGAGCAGCTCAAGGAAGGTGACGAATACATTCATATCCATTTTATTCCCGTTGATGACCTCGCATCGAAAGATTCGAGTAAATCAAAATCTGCCGGATTTAGCCTTCAAGCTCGGATCGCAGTTGCTGTCCCGATCGTAGTTCGCAAAGGCACTGAGGTCTTTAGTGGCGAGCTCAAAAATTTAAAAATATCAAAAGGCAAAGCACAGGACGTTGAAATCAAACTAAATCTTAAGAACAAAAACAGCTTCTCGCTGTATGGGGATCTTGATATCTTTGCTGTTTACGAAAAAGAAGAAATCCTTCTCGACAAAACGGTAGGGCTAACTTCTTATCTACCCGAAAGATCCTTCACCAAAAATATCTCAGCAAAAGAATTAAAAGAAAAATTAGGTGATAAAGTTTTGCAAAAAATTAAGGTTCAGTATCATTCAAATAATGAAAGTCCGACCCCTTTTGATCTTAGCGTCGAAGCGACAATATCAGAAAAGAAAAGCGTCAGTAAACAACAGTAACATAGAACTGTCCGATGTAATCACCGACAGCCTGTCTGCTGGAAATTGATTCTCGCGCGGCGCCAACATAGATCATTGCTTTGCCTGTATTGCTGATGATTCCAGCTTTAATAGGAAAAGACGAAAATGTCTTAATTAAAATTTCTTTGTGAGATCCGCCAGAGCCATTAATCATTTTCACAGAATCGTTGGCTGGTAAAATAATTTGATACAATCGAAATGGCTCGCCACTCACTTCAAAACTAGCATTCTCAGAATTTTCAGATATTCCCGGAAGAACAACTTTAGCAGCGTCCCCTGGAGCTGCCTCACCGAAGTTTAAGTCTGATATTTTTTTGATCTGCAAACGTTGTACGATTTTTTGCTTGGCAAAACCGCTCGTTGAATCTCCGAAGTTACCTACGGCCAAAGCGTGAAAAGCTATTGAAAGTATAAACAAAGTCGAAATAGATTGAATCTTCATAGGTCGTTGAATATTAAACACGGAACAAGTGAATGCAATATTAATTGTCTTAATCATTTTTTTGTCCTCAGCGGCAGTATACGGCGAGTCACTCGACGATGTGATACTAGAGGTCACCACTCAGGGAGGCTCAGTATTATCTGAGCCTGTCGTTGGACTCGTTCGAAGGCAGGATGTCTATTTGCCTCTCTTAGACGCCGCAAAAGCGCTAGGTATTCGCATTGAACAGCCAAGCCCCACTAAATTTGATATTTTCAACACACCGACTGAATCTATTGCTATCGAAACTGCTACATGTGAAAAATCAAAGATAGAACTGCTCTGTCAAAATTTGCTTAAATATCAAAATATTGATTATATTTCAGCTAATTACCTAAAAGAGCAGCTTATGTGGCCGATTCAGGTTGATAATAGGAACATGAGGCTCGTCGTCACAACGAATGAAGCAAATGGTCAACACATTGCAAAAAATAATGACAAAACAAAGCCAATAGATATAAAGCGAGATTTGTTTTCAACCCCTGCCATTCATGCCGAACTGAATTACATTACTCCATCTGAGCAAAAATCAGCTTCAGTTTATGCAACAAATCCTCTCTTGCGGCAAGATTCCACGGCGTTTTATCACACAGACAATCAAGAAAACACTTTACGCTGGACACTCTCAAAAGAATATCATGAGATCACTGATACTAATATGCATCCCAAAAGTTACGAAGTACTCTCTGTTCAGTCCACAGATTTAAAGTACCTAGCATCACCACAACAAATCACCGGCTTCAAAGTTACTAATCGCATAAGCGGCGAAACAACATTTGATACACAAAATATTTTTGAAAAAGGTCCTCCCCGTTGGAAAGTCGAGTTATTTGTTAACTCCATCTATATTGGCGAAACGATTATTGGTGCAGATGGATTATATTCCTTTCTTGATGTGCCCATTTTTTATGGAGATAATAAATTCATTTTTAAATTTACCAGCCCGCTAGGGAAAACATACGAAGAAGTAAAAAACTACAATGTTACAGACGACTTTTCTCAGTCACACAAAATCAACTACCAAATAGCATACGGGCAAGTTGAAAAGAGTTCCGACAACATCGGAAACATGCAGATTGATTACGGCATAACTTCTAATGTCAGCTTAAGAACAGGTCTTTCTAAGATTACTTACAATGACAAACAAAAATTATATTCGATTGCAGGAGCTAGTCTTTTGCAATCACACTACACTGTGGCAGTTCAAAATTTATCTTCATTGGAGACCAACGAGAATGCGCTTTCAATCTCGCCAAGATTCAATCTAGCAGGAATAATGCTTTCAACCGAATATACAAAATTTAACAAGCTCGATACATCACTAATAAGTCCAAACCAAACATCGCTAAAAAAGGTATCTGCTCTAGGCAGGCCTTCTCAAAATCTACCCATAACTGCGCAATTACAGTTCTTGGAGAGTGATTTCACAAACACCGTTTCAGTTCAAGATGCCCAGTTACGAGTATATTCAATGTTTGACAGAAGCTCGATTCTTACAGAAATTTCAAAGTCATGGCCATCGAATGAATCGCCCGACTTTTACATAGAGTTTGGGAACTACTTCAGCAACTTTAGGATTAAATACGGATCACTCTTTCAAAAAGACACTTACTCTCGAAGCAAAATTGAACTTGAAAATGTAATTACAGATAGTTCTTATGTTTTCGCAAACGCAGTATTACCAACAGACATAAATAACAGCTCGTATGTTTTAGGATTTAACAGCATCTGTGGTTGGGTTTTGTGTGAATTACAGGTGATAAAAGATAGTCAAAATATTTCGTATGGATTTTTACTATCAACCAACATAAGACCGAACGCTCCAAATAATAAAGTTGACCCCGTAACTGACTACCGCCTTGGAAGAATTGAATTTTTTGCCTACATAGATGAGAATGCAAATGGGGTTTTTGATATAGATGAAAAACCCTACCCTCGCTTAAGAATTATGCACATCCAAACTCAAAAAGATTATATGACAGACAGCCTTGGCGTGGTAAATTTTCCTGCGATTCAGCCTTATCAGAGACTCTCTTTTGAAGTTGTAAAGGAATCGATTCCAAATATTTTTCTATCTGCTCGTGATTTTTTATATGATTATATGCCCACGCCTAATCAGACTTTACGAATTGACGTTCCCATCATTCCGTCTTTTGAAATAAAGGGCCATGTTAAAAATGATTTTTATAAAAAACTGATTCCATTGCAACTTATAGATAATAATGGAAAAATATTCTCTGAAACAACGACATCCGCCAAAGGGGCATTTCTTTTTGAGGATGTCCCCGCTGGTTCATATCTTGTGAGAATTCAACCCGCATTTTTAGATAAAAACCAACTTGTATCAAATCCCCAAAATATCGAGATTCAAGCAATTGGAAAGGCCGGAGTAAAAAGCATTCCGAGTATTTCAATTTCGCACAGTCAGAATTAATATCCAACGATTAGTCACAGTAGAAAATCAATGCTTATAACCCTTAAAAAAGTTTGGGCTTCCCCACGTCTCAGTCCTTGATTCATATAGCAGCTTAGCGCGAGCCACGTAGACCCACTTTGTAAATGAATCCAGATTACCGGCTAATGCCGCCGCCAAGACTATAGTGATCGCAAAGTCTGTCAGTTTATCAAAGTTCATCTTCAACCTCCTTTGAATTCTGTTTTTTATTTGAGGTCTTCTTACCACCCACTAAGTGGTCTATAGACTCGTCATCGATTCTTTTGATAATCGACTTGATGACATTGTAGCTCCATGTCTTGTTCATTCTAGATTTCGAGCCACGTTCATCCAGCTTCATAATGATGGAATTGATACTCAAGCCCTGCTTCCATAGATTCTGAATCAATTGAAAAACAGGGTACTCTTTGGGGTCTTTAATGACCTCGCCCTGGAAGAATGAAAACCCATAGGGAGGCCTAGCATTCATCTTGCCAGCACCCCTGCGCCACGCGTCGAAAGGAACTGAGGCCTGTGGTCTTGTTTCCTGTTTGTGAGATTTCAGTGAACGCCAAATTGAATTGCGGCTATAGCCTGTTTGGTCGGCAATATCGGTGATCGACAGACCTTTTTTATAAAGCGGAGCCACTAAATCGTATATTGAATCCTTGTCTTTTTGAAAGAACTCAATAAAATCAAGGGGTGTTGACTGTCGCGCTTTTTTGTTAATCGGATCTTTGACGCGAGCATTTAAGGGATGATTTAATCTCAAATATGCGTCAAAGGATGTGAAGCAATGGAACTAAATCAGGATAAACAACGTCGGCACTTTTCGCCAGACCAGAAATTC
>JANNCH010000278.1:0-3935 GCA_031386315.1 Pseudobdellovibrionaceae bacterium | reverse complement strand
CCTAGCATGGTGCCTTCTTCATCAATCACACGAACCTGAGGAGCGCGAATTTCACGGTTCACTCTAAGAGAATCTTTGTCTTTTTTCTTATCGCGGAAATTTCCGCCTTTAAAATCAGGACGTCCTTCGAACTTGCTAATGGGAAACCTCCAAAAGTTTCTTTTTAATGACTGCCTTCATTTTATGCTTCGACTTTTGCTTCAGTTTTTACTTCAGTCTGCATCAGTGAGGGTTGCAATCTTCTATCTTTAATATCGTTTTTAATCATTTCAATCACCTGGGCCACAGGCAAGGATTTATGTTCAGAACCATCGCGCAAACGCAAAGAAACTGTACCTGCCTCGGCCTCGCGATCACCTACGATGATCATATACGGGACTTTTTGCAACTGTGCTTCGCGGATTTTGAACTTCAACTGCTCATTACGACGGTCAAAGTCGACGCGAATACGATTAGCCTTTAGTTCCGTTAAAGTTTTTTCACAAAACTCGTTCACACGGTCTGTAATATTTAAAATCATCACTTGCGTCGGAGCCAACCACGGTGGCAAATGCCCCGCTGTATGCTCAATATAAACTCCGATAAAGCGCTCAAGTGATCCGAGGATCGCTCTGTGCAACATCACTGGGCGGTGCTCTTTATTGTCTTCACCTGTGTATTTTAAATCAAATGCCTGGGGAAGATTTGGATCCACTTGCAAAGTACCCAACTGCCACGGACGGTTCAATGCATCTACAAACATAATATCTAACTTCGGACCGTAGAAAGCCCCATCGCCAGGGTTCATTTCAAATGGTAAATTCAAAGACTTCAAGGCTTCAGACAATGCGCCCTCGGCCATATCCCAGTAGTCCTCACTGCCCATGCGATTATCTGGACGAGTGGAAAGATAAATACGGTAGTTATTCATACCAAGTTTGTCATAAACAAGATTTAACAAGTTCATGAACTTTGCAATTTCAGCCTGCAATTGATCCATACGGCAGAAAATGTGTGCATCGTCCTGACAAAAAGTTCGTACGCGAGTCAAACCATGCATCGCGCCTGATTTTTCATAGCGATGCAAGCGACCAAAATCAGCCATTTTGATAGGCAAATCACGGTAAGAATATTTTTCTGAATTGAAAAGCAAACAGTGCGAAGGGCAATTCATCGGCTTCGATGCAAAATCACGTTCGTCCACTTTTGTGAAGAACATATTTTCTTTGTAGTTCTGATAATGTCCCGAAGTATGGAACAAGCTCACATCAAAAATTTGCGGCGTGATCACCTCTTGGTAACCCGTTTCAAAATACAACTCACGCAGATATGTTTGTAGCTCAGTATAAAGCGTCGCGCCCTTGCCCGTAAAAAATGGCGAACCCGGCGCAAGCTCATTGAAATAAAAAAGCCCAAGTTCTTTACCCAGTTTGCGGTGATCACGCTTTTTTGCTTCTTCGATATTGAGCAAATACTGCTCAAGGTCTTTTTTATCTGTGAACGCAGTGGCGTACACACGTTGAAGCATTGGATTTTTTTCGTCTCCGCGCCAGTAAGCACCCGCTACGCTGAGCAATTTGAAGGCCTTGATTTGACCCGTGCTTTGTATATGCGGACCACGGCACAGATCGAACCACTCACCTTGATGGTAAACGCCCACGACGTCTTCACCCTTGGCTTGCAAGCCCTCGATCAATTCAACTTTGAAACGCTCGCGCATTCCTTTGAATGTTTCGATGGCTTTAGCTATGGGCCAATACTCACGCACCAATGGGAAATCTTTAGAGACAATCTCGCTCATCTTTTTTTCGATTTGCGCGAAGTGCTCTTCAGTGAAATGAAATGGAGAATCAAAATCGTAGTAAAAACCATTCTCAATGACAGGGCCAATCGTCACTTTGACTTCAGGCCAAATACTTTGAATCGCTTGGGCCATCACATGGGCCGCTGAATGTCTGATGACCGAATTGGCCTCAGGGCTTTTCATTGTGACTAAAGCTATTTTTGTTTGATCAGGCAATACAGTGCGAAGATCTGACACTTCGTTCGAGCCATTGAGTTTTGCACCCAATGTATCTTTGGCCAAACGAGGACCGATGGACTGCGCTACCTCTAGCGCCGTCGGTTCATGATCAAAAACCTTCGTGGAGTTATCCGGCAGAATAATAGTAATTTGTGACATTATGAAATGGTGGTCTCAGTAGGACCAAAACTTTCGGTAAATAAAGATGTTAAAATCATCAAATTGGATGAAAAATTATGCACTTGCATTAAACATAGTAATAGGACGACACCATCAACTTGGCAAGGACAGAGGGTACGCCGTTACTTTTTGCACTACACAGCGTCATCCAATTCGAGTGGTTCGCGGATTCCTTAAAGATTGTTGGTCGTGCTTCCCCAAGGCAGAGGCGGGGTTCCTTCTCTCTTTTTGCGGACACGGGCGTCGTGCCCTCGCAGCGCTTTGGTACTGCGTCGTGCGGGCGCTGAGGTCCGCAAAAAGAGAGAAGGAACCCCGCCTCTGCCTTGGGGAAGACGAAACTTTCTTTGTGTGAAGTCTTGAACCATTCGGATTGGATGACGCTGTGTAGTGCAAAATGACTGTTGTAGGGTCGCCTCGCGTGAGATCCGGCTGTGTTTTTTCTAAGCTATTGCCAAGAATTGGATTCCTAGCATTTGGCCACCGTCGGGGGTTGGGTGTTCCCAGCGTAATTGGCATTCGACAGTGATCCAATCTTTGTTGCTGGATTGATATAGGACTGAAATGTAATCTTTTACTTTAAATATTTTTTGCGGAAGATAGAGTCTTGCTCCTTGTTGGGCGAAATCTATGAAGCGGCCTTTTGTTCGCGGGGTGCTTAGCTGACCTGTCCAATCCGTACTCTTTACCAATACAGGCGATTCCATTGGTTGGCGTTCGGAGTTGCGTAAAAAGACTGGTTGGCCTTGCAGGAATTTGCTAGCTAGCATGGGTGCTTTTTGTTTTTCTGCTTCTGAAACTAAAAGTAATGATCGGTCCCGTGGAAATTTTTGGTATACTGAAAAATCAATACTTTGCGAAAAAAACATTAAGTTTAGATGTGAGTTTTTCATAATCATTTCTGAACGCAAAGCCATGAAGGCTTCCACATGTCTGGATGTGCATTTTGGAAATTCTGCCAAGATCAAACCGCTGGCGGTTTTTCTTAAAAAACTTTTCATGGAATCCAGACTATGACATTGATGAATATGGTAGTCTTGAAAACATGGCTCAAAATAAGACAATGTCTTTGCTGAAGCCAAGGTAAGCAATGTGAGTTTCTGCATGTGTTAAGCTGATGCAAAAAGAAGGCTGAGGCTCAATGCTCTCACCGGCTCTAAAAACGAAATAATTTTGACAGTCGTCTACAAATCTTTAAACAGCTTATCGAGAAAACTTATCCAGCTTTGGTCTTAACTGAATATAGTCGGCCATGGCCCCAATGATGTGATAAAGCGAACTGGCCTTAGCTGGCTGAATAGTGAACTCGCCTGACTCTTGCCAAGTGTCATACCAAAGCCCCTTCACAGGCACTTCTAAAAATTTAAAAAGCGCTTCAAGTGCCTCGTCAGCTGCTTTCGCATAGGGAGCTTTATTTTGTGATTCTAAACCCAGCTGCAAAGCAGCCTTCATGCGCTCGCACTGCGGCCAGAATCTGGCTGTTTTTTTATGTGGTGTTAAATCACTGCTCACTTCATCATAGGCACATTTTTTTTCTGCGAAAATACCGTACTTTTCACTCACATCATAAAGTTTGTGTCGGATCGTCATTAAATCCTTGTCCGTGAGTTTTTGATAGCGACCTAGCAACCAAACCCATTCGTAATGATGACCTGGCTCGAAAACATATTGATTATTTGTTTTTAAAGGCTGCCACTGAGAATCAAAGTGTTCGGCCAAAAGTGACTTATCTTTATCAATAAATTTATTGTTGCTG
>JANNCH010000251.1:0-1816 GCA_031386315.1 Pseudobdellovibrionaceae bacterium | reverse complement strand
ACGGCCGAGTTGATGGAACTCGGCTTGGTCGACGTGCTGCCCAAGCTCGGCGACCAACAGCGAATCGTCAACGCCATCGCGCGGGCTGCAAGCGGCACGGGCGTTGTCTGAATCACTCGCGCGACGGAAAGCGGGGCGTTTGTAATGGACGCGACTCCGCAGTTGTCTTGCGGCGATTGTTCAGTCAGTATGGCGCGGCCGTTGATCCCTGCGATCCCCAGTCTCCAAGGAACCCGCCATGCCGATTGATCCGCTGCTGGCCCAAATGAATGCCTTCGAAATGCGGCCGGAGCATTTCGCCTCTTACGTCGGTCTCACGATGGCCTTCCTGTTTCTGGTCTGGCTCACCGACACCCGGGCCCGCCCGTTGGGAACCACGCTCATCCTGTGGGGCCTGTTGGTGGTGATCTTCTCGTGCGGTTACGGATTGATCGGCATCCCCACGATGATGCTGCTCACCCCCGCGCTGATGAAGATCGGCTTCCTGCTCGTGCTGGGCGGTCTCGCCTGGAGCCTGTTGACCGCCTGCCCCGGTCGGTCAGAGAAGAAGGAGGCCGACCATGTCTGACAAGACCCGCGGCCTCGTGGTCCTGATTCTGGGAGCTGCGGCCTACTTCGTCGCATACCCGGAAGATGCCCAGGCCATCACCACGCCGGCGACAACCTTCCTGAGCCTCACCACCGCGGTTTCCCCGTGGCTCTACGGCGTCGTGGCGGCGTTCATCCTCGCCTCGGCAATGGCGAAGACCTGGGGCGGCCGAGAGAAAACGTAGACGCTCGAAACGTCATCCACGATGCGTGTGATGATTTCGTGGCGACGCAAAGTTGGTCCGATGGACCAATGCCACATGGCAATTGTGTTCGCGAGGTCAGGTCTTACCACAGCTTCATCCGAAGCTGTTCTGACAGCAATCGCCACGAATCACTCCCACAAGCCGGCTACAGGCCGTAAAGCGTGCGGACCCAGTCGGCAAATCCAGCGGCGGGTTCTACCGAGACGTTGAACAATCGTTCCGCCTGCATCGCCAACCCGTAAGGTTGGCCCGTCTTCTTGGTCCAAGCCAGCCAACAATGCAATTCGGCTTTGCTCAAATCGGACACTGCGAATCGGCCCGCGATGTCGAGTTGCGCCGCCTCGGCTGTCTTCGCTCGTGCAAACTGAAAGAGTTGATCCTGCGGGTCGATCTGAGCAATCAAGAAATCTTCAAGCGATCCCTCGGACTCGTGATTCGGCATGATCCAGATCCCAATCCGAGGACCATTCTCCCCAATCCGGCCGATGAATCCGCGGCGAGGAAAGGACGATTCGATTTTGACTCCAATTTGGGAGAGCCGATGCCACACGGCAGCCCAGGTTGGCTGAAACCCCTTCCATTCGCTGGCGTCGTCGTCCGCATCGAGGACATATCCGATTGCCGAAATCCCCACTTCTTTCCAGCGGGTGGGAATGTCTTCGAGCAATCCCTTTTTCGTCTTGGCTTCAATGAACCGAATGGGCGAGGTATGCACTTCGTTCGGCGGCAGTTCGGGCAGCACCTTGCACCGCTGAAGCAAGTGCAATATCGAGTGATGGTCGTCTTTGCCCTCAACCACGAGCGGCTGCTGTCGAGACGCTGCCATCAGCGCACCTCGATTTCGTGGCTGGCCACGACGGACAACTCTTCACCGGCAAACCGCACGGCGTCATTCATCCGTCGATCAATGCGGAAGATTGCGACCAGATCGGTCATGTCCCGTTCACTCTCCACAGCTTCTGCCAGCCCGCGGATGCAATCGAGACTGTGCGTCGACGCGAAGACCTGGACATCGAGTTCGC
>JANNCH010000242.1:0-6280 GCA_031386315.1 Pseudobdellovibrionaceae bacterium | reverse complement strand
AGCGATGCAAAAGTTCAAGAAATGGTCGAGCGCCATAACAATATCGTCAAAAGCTTTGAAGTGCGTATGAATCATCTGCAAAAATTGTTGGCAGAAAAAGACTCTCAAACGAATACAATGCATACAGCGCTCAATGAGACTAAAATGGAGCTGGCAAGGCTGAAGCGGCTGTAAGCATGCAAATAATTTTTATCGCAGATTGCCAAGTTTAAGCTAGGCCGACTTTGGACGGCTTTGTTCATCCACGCCGATACGGGGCACCTTTTTAACAATGCCTTTTTGTTTTTACCATTCGATTTTTTATTCAAAGACGCAAAGGTTTTTGTGAGCACTTTGCTGGTGCCTATAAACATCGAAAAATGGGGGCAAGTTTTAATTTCGAGAAAAGCCCTTCTGAACCCCCACTAACATATTTTCTAAGGCTGGCGCAGGGTTTCCCGGACTTGCAAGATTTGTTTGATCGCTTGATTCAGTACTATGATTTGAAAATTTACGCCGGCAAAGATTTGATGAGGGTCGCAATTTGTTAAAAAAATGGAAGCTACGAACAAAAACTAGGCGCAGTTAGGCCTAGTTCATTGATTTTTCCATGCGCAAAATAAATTTATCCGGCTTTTCGAATTCAGTCAGGGTTAAAGTCTTTAGCCATACTCCATTCGGGTTCACGAATACGACAGTAGGTAAGCCTTGGATCATGTATTTTTGTTTCAACCGAGTCAGTTCGTTTGAATCCGTTGTGGCATCAAATTTTAAAAGAACAAACTTCTCTGAAAGTGCGCGGACTCTTGGTTCCGTAAAAGTATTTTCTTCAAGCTCGTGGCAGGCTGCACACCACTCGGCCCAGAAATCAATGATCACTGGCTTTTGAGCTTTCATGGCTTCCGTCAGGGCCGCTTCGCTGAAAGTTTTCCAGTTAAGCTTTTGAATTTGATTGATCGAAGCATTGCCAATGGCATTTTGACTTAAATAGGGACGCAGGTCGAAAACGCCCAAAGCCGTGTATCCGACTCCAATAAGCAATGCCGTTTGCATAAGCCCTTTGCGCAGATGCTGCATTGATGTTTTTTCTTTTGCACTTAAAAAAGCGCCATAAATACTTGCCACACTTACGAGCCCTAGCCCAAGTGCAATGTCATACCAACGAACGGGCAGTAAAAGATCTAAATAGTAATAGAAGGCCGACAGCATCAATGTGCCTAAGAAGAATTTGAATGCATTCATCCATGCACCAGATCGCGGAAGTAATTTTGAAAATTGATTCGAAAGTCCAAGAACAATAAAGATCATCCCTAGGCCCATGGCATAGGTAAACAAATACAGAAATCCCAAAAGTTTGCTTTGTGAAGTGGCTACGTAAGTTAAAATAGCAACTAAGACGGGGCCTACGCAGGGGCTTGCCACGACTCCAGCAATCATGCCTGTGATGTAGGCACCAAAAACTCCACCCTGGCTTTTGCCTGCACCTAAGCGGTTGCGAACAAAGGCGGGGACTTGAAATTCAAATAGTCCATACATGCTGAGAGCCATGATTAAAAAAATCAAACACATGACTGATAGAACGTAAACATTGCCAAGGCTTGCGCCAAAAACATTGCCACTGCTAGCAGCAAGTAGGCCTAAAAGTGAATATGTCGTGGCAATTCCGATCACGTAGATCAGGCTCATAAAAAAGTTTTGCAGACGGGTGCGCTTTTCAGAGTGATTTCCAAGAACCGCCAAGGTGATCGGAATCATGGGAAAAATACAGGGTGTAAAACTTGTTAAAATCCCCGCGATAAAAATAAAGATCAAACCTAGGTATAGGTTTCCGCCCAAGTGTTGAGTCAGATTTTCAGTGCTAAAAAAACTTGTATCCGAAGATGCCACCGGAGTAGGCATTGCTTGAATCTGTGCATCCATTGTATCATCCATCACGCCTGCTAGACGGATGGGAACATCTAAAACTTTTGTTACCGGAAATAAACAGTATTGTTCATTGCATGCCTGATAAGTCAGCTCGACTTTCATGAGCTTATAATTCTTTAGAAATCGCGCGGGTGCTTCAAGATGAGACTTCAACACAGCACTATTTGCAAATCCACGGCGTGTTTTTTTTGAGAACTTATCATACCACTCAACGATGGGTTCAATTTTAGGTTGGCTGACTTGAAAACCATCGGGCTCTAGAATTCGAACTTTGGTGGCGTCTTCGTAAGCGTGATAACCAGCCGGCAAATTCATTTGGATTTCGAGGTTGCCACCCTGACCAGCACTCCACTCATAGGGCCCTACTTTAGTCTTGGCAATAAGGGGGTCGGTCTCGTTTAGTTGAGCCTGCGCAACAGGGATAACAAATAGAAGTGGTAATAAAGAAGCAATCCAGTTTCTCATATAAATAGTGTCTCTTATTCGGAGGCGCAGAAGCAATAGGTAAGTCCAGTTTGTGGCTTCCGGTCTTAATCTTAGACAGAGTTGCTCCGATAGAATCTTACAAGAGGTCATTAATTATGGGTTTTGTAGGTATATTGATCGTATTTGCAACAGTGTTTGGTGGATATGTCGCCGGTGGCGGTCTTATGCACGTGATCATCGAAGCAGCCGTCCTAGAGATGGTGATCATCGGTGGTGCGGCCTTCGGAGCCTATGTCATCGCCAATCCAATGAAGATCGTAAAGATGGGTATGAAAATGTCCATCAAATCTCTGACCGCAAAAGGTCCACAGAAAAAAGATTATGTGGAATTGCTGCAGATGTTGTTTCAACTCTTTCAGGCCTTCCGTAAAGAAGGACCACAAGGGGTCGAAAAGCACATCGAAGAACCAGAGAAGAGTGACATCTTTAAAGCTTATCCAAGTTTCATGCACAATCATCATGCTGTTCACTTTTTATGTGACACGATGAAGATTACTTTATCAGCAGAGTTGTCACCGTATGATGTGGATGATTTGTTGGATGCAGATATCAAAGGTATACATGCTGAAGAACATTTGGCGCAGCATGCGATCGCTGCGGTTGCTGGGGGATTCCCAGGACTAGGGATCGTTGCGGCCGTTCTAGGTATCGTAAAAACCATGGCCCATTTGACAGAGGGTACTGAAGTCATCGGGGAATACGTTGCCCATGCCTTGGTGGGAACGATGTTAGGGGTTTTCTTCGCATACGGTTTGATCGAACCGATTGCTACAAAAATGTCTGCTGATATCGAAGCGGATGGTCGTTACTTAGGTTGTATCAAAGCTGCGATGGTCGCATTGCAAAGAGGAGCTCCACCACTTGTGTGTGTTGAGTATGCTCGTCGTTCGATCATGCCAGAAGAAAGACCCACATTCGAAGAGATGGACAAAGCAACTAAAGAAATTAAGAAAGCGGCATAATCCATGGCAGAGAAGAAGGCTACAATTGTTATCAAAAAGATCACTGTGGTCGCCGGCGGCGGTCACGGGGGTTCATGGAAAGTGGCTTTGGCCGATTTCATGACCGCTTTGATGGCATTCTTCCTGGTGATGTGGTTGGTGGGTCAATCTGATCAAACAAAAAAAGCGGTTTCTGATTATTTTTCTACACCGTCAGTCATTGAATATAACTTTCAAAACTTTGGTGCCGAGATCACGCTTGAAAAGTTATTCTTAGATATTTTAAATGAGCCATTGAAAGCCTTCCAAAGTTTTATGGAGCCCATGGATAAGACCCCTAATTTATTAGATATGGGTTCTGCCAAAGTGGTGGCATCTCATTTGGCAGATCAGCTTAATGATGTTGCGAAAAATGTGAGCGTCAGTCCAGATGGATTCGATTTTGACATCCCGGATAATGTGTTGTTCGAACCTGGTACTTCAACGCCCAATAAAAATTTTATTAGCGTGATGGAGAAAATTTCAGGAATCACGGGTGGATTAAAAGATGCAGATATTAAATTAACATCTGCGATCTTCGTTCAAGCGGTCCCAGATCAGACAAAGGCTTCTGCTGATAAGGTTGCATCCGAGCGCTTGGATTTAGTGCGCAATAAAATATCTGCTTCATCTAGTGAGAGCTCGACGATTTTAAAAGGTTTCACCAGTGTGAAAGAGAAAAAAGGCGAAGCCAATCCGGCCAACCTGATTGGTTTTATCAAAGTTAAAATTACCCAGCATGAGTTGGATTCGGAAGGTAAAAAAACACGCAAACTAGAAAACGTGTTTGGTTCACCTAAAGTAGATATGGCAGAATACGATAGCTTTGTTCAAGATGCAGTGGCTCGTAAAAAAGAAAAATCTTTGAATAAAAGAAAATTCGGTCAAGTTCAAAAATTAGAAAATCCTGCAGAGATCGAGGCCAAGCGCCAAGATATTCTTCCGCAGAATGATGAATCTGAAGAATAGTTTCTACAGCTGTGATTGGTATAATTCGAGGGTGTCGCCGTCCATGAGCATGGCTTTCTCAGGGCCATCGTGGCCCTGAGACCAAAATACATTCTTAAATTCGCTCCTGATTTTAAAGAGTCGCGACAGTACTCTGTCGGGACTGCCGTTTGAGCCAGTAAAATATATTGATTACAAATGACAAACTCGAAAACGGAGTGCTTTGCACTTTGTCGAAGTTCTCAACTGTGGAGGTATTACTAAGGTTTTGCCTTTTTAGATGAAGGCATTCGTTCGGCAATGGCTTTGAGCTTTTGTTTTTGCTCTGGGCTAAAACTATCGGCAAATCCGGCTGGATTTTTCGAAGCTTGCTCGATTGTTTTTAGAATTTCTTCGAGGGATTTGCCTTTCATATTGCCCATGACTTCGGCAGCAAGATCATAGATTGCAGTTTCATTTTCTTCAGTGCCAGACATATCACGAACTTTTTGCACCAATTCTTTGGCCCCTTGCGACTGTTGGGCCGTTCTTTCAACAGCCTTCGGATCACGAAGTTCTTTTTGCACTTGTTGGATGCCTTCATTTACGGACTCAACCTCATTAGACCAGGCAGATTGTGTGTGAATGATCAGTGCAAAAGAAAATAGAAAAGCAAGTCTCATGGTGCCTCCGGTAGATCTATTAACTATAACGGGTAACAGGCCCTGCTTGAATTTTTTAATAAGTTTTGTCGTAAATTGGGACGATTAAAAGTCGGTGGATACTTTAACGATGAAAAAGTAGCCACCTGCAGAGCCAAATTGGCTGTTTGAAGATGTACCAGTCATACCTGCCTGCGCAAAGACTTGTCCAAAGGTGCGCCCAATAAATGTGCTGAGGTCAAAATAATTATTGAAGCCATCGGCCTTGAGCATTGTGTAGCCCAATTCGTTGTTCCACTTCCAGCCGCTGAAATCAAAAGTTTTGCCAAGTGAAAAATATGTCGCGCCTGTAGAGGTGCCTTCCCAATTGCTGATAAATTCATAATTTACGCGGTAATCAAAAATACCTAAATGCAAACCCAACACGCTGCTATTACGATCACTGACATTGTAATACTTGCTTTCGCTGTAGCTAACAGTGAATTCAGTATTATTTGAGAAATTCACTTTAACGTCGGCGGTTGGTTTTAAAACGAAGTGAGCGTCGCTGTTTTCGTAGCTGACGTTTGAGCCCCATAGTCCAAGTCGGGCCTGTGGGCCAAAATTAAACCAAAAAGAACCCTGCAATGAAGGCGCCGTGTCTGTTTGAGAAATTCCGTGTTCAACATAATGGGATAAAAGCTCTGCCGTGCCTGTCATATGAAAGGTCGCAGGCGTGTTGGCAGGATTGCGGCTAATACTTTGTGCATGCGCATGCCGACCTAGACCAGTCAGCACAATTAAAGTAAGTATGAGAAATGCACAGTTTTTTTGCATCTCTAATAATTTGACTCATCCCTCTTTAAAACTCAACAATAAACTCTATGGACCAGAATCAGCTTTTGAACGAATTGACCTTTGTTGCCTTTGATACCGAAACTAGCGGAGCCTACCCTGTGGGTTACGATGTCGTTGAGTTTGGTGCTATCAAATGGCACAAAGGCATTGAAGTCGCCCGCCAGCAGTTTCTTTTCAAGCCTCGCGAGCCCATGAGTGATTTCATCATTGGTATTCACGGCATTACGAACGAAATGGTAGCGGACGCGCCTGCCGTACCTGAAAAAATTCATGAAATATATAATTTCTTTAAGGGCTGCGTGGTGATGGCCCACCATGCGCCATTTGATTTGGGTTTTATGGCGCTAGAATTTGAGAAAGCAAAATTGCCTTTGCTTTCTGATCCGGTCCTTTGTACCAGCTTGCTTTCTCGTCGTTTGATTCATGAAACTGAAAATCACAAGCTACAAACTTTGGTAAAATATTTTAATTTTGATGGCGGGG
>JANNCH010000189.1:0-8644 GCA_031386315.1 Pseudobdellovibrionaceae bacterium | reverse complement strand
ATGGATTTGTGACCAAAAATTTTGTCTTTGCCGTACTTGATCCCGATGAGACTCGCGATGGGGTCCGCAAATGCTAAAAACAAAAGTGTCAACGCAACGATGGGACGCGGGAAAAACACATCCACGACAAGGACACCCGTTACCAGGTAAGTTGTTCCAGCTAGTTTGTTTACTTCGCTTTCACGCAAGATATATTTGAAAGCATGCAGGGCCCAGTCATTCAGGGCAGGTCTTGACTGGCGCATAACGTCAACGCCCACAAACAAAAACCAACCAACAATGAGCATAGCCATCGATACTGCAGGTGGCAGGTAAACATAGGCTAAAAACATCAGCAGAACAGACAATACATGCCAGATTTTACGCGCGTAATGAATGTCAGATCGCTTTTTGAAGTCTACCAAGTTGCCCTCTCGAGTTAAGAGCGCAACCATACAAGCTTTCGGCGGTCGAGATCAATGCAATTGATCCAACCCTAACCAAACGCATTAAGTATCTGAATATTTTAAGTTATTATATTGTTGGGGCAGTAACTTTGATGGTTTTCTCGAACTTTACACCTGTCGGAGTGTCATAGCGAATTGTGATTTCGTTTTCGCCGCTCGTGAGCTGAATCATATCTGTTTGGTATTGGCCTTTCCCAAAAGGGAAAATAGAGGCCGTATAGCCATTACTTTTATTAACAATCTGCATGTGATCTTGCTTGAAGTTCTTCAGACAGTTTTTACCTTTGAACTGAATAAACTGACCCGTCACTTTAAAAGCGGACTCGGGATTTTCTGTGCAGCTCAAATCCATGGTTTTCATACTGTGCAGTGATGGCTTTGCCTGAATCAACTTCGAGGGAATACTTGCCGGCGCACGTCCGGGCATGCCGCCTGTGCCCTCAATAGCGTTCACCACAGCCACACCGTCCGCAAGCTCTTCTTCATCAATCAAAGAATACGCCGTGCGCACACCCAGCAATGATACTAGCAACAAAGTGATGATTATGAATTGGGAGTCTGTCGGTGTACGTCTCATGGATTGCCCATCGGCAAAATATTGACAGGACTTTAGGTGCGTCATTTTGAGAATGCTTTAACGTTGGGCAATGTAGAGTATTTTTCTTTGAACCAACTCAATATTTGTGAATAATGGGGGGGTCATCGAAAAATGGAGGTCCAAGTGCTTGATAGAGAAGCTGTCTTAGAGCTTATAGACTTATCCAGAGACACCGATCCGGCGATGCTAGACCAAATTATTGTTAACTTTCGCGAATCAGCACCCCCACTTATTTTTGAAATTAAATTAGCCTACGAAGAAAATAACTCTGAAAAAGTTGAAAAAGCTGCCCACAAACTCAAAGGCAGCGCAGGGATGCTTGGCTTACTAGACCTTTCACAGTGTGCAGGTGAAGTGATGATCTCTGCCCGGCGGCATGAACAAGTTGATAATAAAAAATATATTACTGATCTAACCAACATTTTTAATAGCAGCTTAGCCGAGCTGAGCTCTTTCATCAAACAGCACAGAAATTAGAAATTTGAAAATTATCTCAAGCAAATCGCATTTTAAGCTTCATTATGTTTTTTATCTGCTATCGACAATAGTCACAGTTTTGATGTTGGTTCTTTCGGTCGTTTATTTACAAAGCTATTATGACTCTGAAAAAAACTCTCTTGAAAATGCACTGACCGAAACTTTGGATTATAAAGTTGAAATGATTAACAAGTCCTTAGCCGATACCGAAGCAAATCTAGGCTATATAGAGGCCTACGCTCACCTTGCGCTGAAATATAATAATGTGGCACGCGATGAAAAATCGCTGGCTCAGTTTTTAAGTCGCATCATTGCGCCCTACAAAGACCAATACAATGCTTATGTCGTTTGGAACGCCCAAAAAAGTCATGAAATTTGTCAGACTGCAGGTTGTGCAAATGTCGTACGCAAGAATCAAAAGTTTTTCAACAGTAACGCCTATGGCAATCTTAATAATATTGAATATGTGCGCTACAAAGATCCTTTTTATCAAATAGATAACGCCGAGCTTTGGTACTATCTGCCTCAAAAAAGTACGGGTGTGGTTTATACGCCTGTCTACTTTGATACGAACTATATGAAAATTTATATGTTCTCATGCGTGAAGGCGATTTTCGAAAAAGAAAAATTTGTCGGCGTCATCGGAATTGATATGCCCATTTTAAATTTCACTCAAAGTATTAGCGAGTTCGAAAAAGCCATTAATGGCTATGCTTATCTTACAGACCAGGATGGACATATCTTAGACCAATTTGCCTCTAGTAGGGGCATAGGCAGAATAAATGCTTTTAAAGATATTCCACACGCAGAGTCACGTGGTCAAATGCAAGAAATTACAGCGAGTGACAGGAAAATTTACCTCTATGCTTCTAAAAAAATTCCGCATCGTAATTGGCAACTCGTTGTTTATAAAGACAAGGGCGAGGCGTATTATGCATTCAATAAGCGTCTAACGATCTTAGTTGTTATCGGCTTGGTAACAATTCTATTTTTAGGTTATGCTTCATTATGGGTCGGCAATGTTTTAGCCCAAGAGGTGGGCGAGTTGCAGCTCAACCTTGAAGAGAATTCAAAAATTCTAGATAAAAGTTCACAAGGCATATTCAATTATAAAAAATATTCCAACTACACACTGGAAGAGTTTTCGAATATCAGCGAACTTTGGAATAGCTTTTTATTCAAATTGAAAGATGCCATTCAACGCTACCATGATGAAAAGCAGAAGGCTGACATTGCCAAACAGACACAAACTATTTTTTTAGCTAATATGAGTCACGAAATTCGCACACCGATGAATGCCATCCTAGGTATGGCCGAAGTGCTCAGCGAAACCAAGCTCAATGCCGAACAAAGAAAATATGTGACTGTTTTTGAAAACTCAGCACGTGGTCTTCTGCAAATCATCAATCAGATCTTAGATATGTCACGTGTTGAGATCGGCGAAATTCAAATTGAAAATGCTGCCTTTTCATTAGTCGCACTAACGGATGAGATTCAGGTGCTTTTTGAAAACAGAGTACGACAAAAAGATATCAAATTACATGTTTCTATTGATTCCAAAATGGCGGCAAGGATCATCGGTGACTCGCTACGAATTAAGCAGGTCATCGTTAATTTGGTAGCTAATGCCTTCAAATTTACAATGTCTGGAGAAGTGAAAATTGAAATTATACTTTCATCCAATCATCAGTTTCAAATTCGTGTCATTGATACTGGCATTGGAATTTCTGATGAAAACAGGTTGCATATCTTCGAGCGCTTCACACAGGCAGACGCTTCAATAGCAAGACGCTTTGGCGGAACTGGCTTAGGCCTATCCATTTCAAAATCTCTTGCGCAGCTTATGGGTGGAGATATCGAAGTCATCAGTCAAGACAGCAAGGGCTCAACTTTTACAGTTACATTGCCATACTTTCCGGCATCGAGTGCGGACCTTGCTGTCATAGAAAAGCCCTTGATGCCTACTTTGAAAGTCTACAACAAATTTCTTGTTGTAGATGATGTACCTGAAAATCAAATGGTTGTTTCACTGTATTTAAAATCGCTTAAAATTAATTTTGACTTGGCCAACAATGGTCAAGAGGCCTGTGAAATGGCTTTAAAAAATCCCTATGATTTAATTATTATGGATATTCAAATGCCAGTGATGGATGGGGTCGAAGCACTAAAACAAATTCGTATTCAAGAAAAAGAGCAGAATAAAACAGCGGTGCCTATCGTTGCACTTTCGGCCTTCGCCATGGAACACGAGCAAAAACGTTATTTGGATGAAGGCTTCGATGGTTATCTGACAAAACCAGTTCGTAAATCTGAATTGCTAAAAATGATCAACAGTAAATTAGGATGAACTAGCAGCCTGCTAGTGACTAAGCGCAGCTGCAGGCAATGCCTGCCATTGTCCACTCTCATTGCATGGCTGGTTTTTAAGATTGGCTTGTCTAAAAAATACTTGTAGTGCAATTGCATAGCGCGGTCCTTGATTGTAGCGCAGGCGAATGGGCAGCATCGAATTATGTTTTAGCTCTGGAAAAGATGATGAACACTTCCACTGCACACCGTGCGTGCCATCATTATTTACAATCTCAGAACCCGCAAGATTTAGGATCGATCCGTCATCAGAAGCGACCGCAAACTGATAATTACCTTCTGCAAAGCTAGTAGGCAAAGTAAAGTATCCCAAAATATCCAGCGCAAACCATTCATTTAAAACATTTCCGCTAGTATCTTTTAGAACTCCATCAGGGCCTGGAAATCCCGAACTCCAATCACGCTTCGGAATATCAAGATGCGACATGATCAGCGTCAAACCTAAATCTGTACCGCGATCAATATAGCTCTGCACACCAACGCCATTTGCCAAATAATAAATACGACCAATAAGTCCGCTGTCTGTATCTAACGCACAAGCCGAACCTACAGAAAATGGATCACAAACAACAGGCCCATCTGGCAGATCATCACCACCATCATTAATGTTGTCGCCATCATCTGGAGTACTAGAAGTATCAAAACTTGTAGTGTCCACTTTCGATGGAAGCTCAGTCACACCAATTTTTGAGCAATTCTGAAAACAAAGAATAAGAAAAGCACTCAAAAACAATGAACCAAAATGAAGCAAATTTTTTCTCTGAGATTTTGATTTCATAATGGAATAGACAGCAAGAAGAAAGCCACCCCAAACACACTCAAGCAAATCTCACACCACTGCCAAGGCTAGAAACTAGTCATCTAAATGTCTCAAAATGAACATCCACTCGATAACCCAACGAATGCAAACCTCTTTTCTACAAACGAACAAACACTCGACACTGTCAGAGATCTGATGTCTTAAAACGATCTTTCTTCTTTTAGTGGGAGGTGGGTATGTGTCGCATTTGCAGCATTGATGGGTGGAATCGATAGTGTGGCCATCCATGTGCGGCCTTTCTCAGGGCCGTCATGGCCCTGAGACCATTGTACATCCTTAAAAAGAAACCCAAAACAAAAGACTCGAAGAGAGCTTACTTCTTCTCGATACTGATGGCGAATTTTTTGACTCCGGCCGTTTTCACGACGTCTAGAAGTCCGATGACTTTCCCGTGGGGAACATCTTTGTCTGCAGAAATGATCGCTTGAACATCTGCGTTTTTAGAAACTTCTTCCATGGCCTTTGCTTGAATGGCCGCTTCGTCAACGAAGCTTCCGTTCAGATTTATTTTTCCATCTGCTGTCAGCGCAATATTTAATTTGCTGGGGGCTGTCTTATCACCGCTTGCTGCCTTTGGCAGATTCACGTTGATTGTAGGCTTCATAAACATTGGAGCCGTCACCATAAAGATAATCAAAACCACCAAAACGATGTCCACCAGTGGGACAACGTTTATATCCGCGATCTCTTCATTGTTCTCGCCGGTTTTCATTGCCATAAGTTAGATACCTTTTTTCTTAGCGTAGGCTAAGCAAAGCTCTTTAACGCTTTCAAGATTTTGTAAAATACCACGCACTTTTTTGCTGTAGTAATTATAAAAAACAACCGCAGGGATCGCCACAAAAAGACCAGCCGCAGTTGCCACTAGAGCTAAAGAAATTCCACCCATAACCGTTTGTTGGCCCGCTTCTGGGGTAATCGCCAAATCATTGAAGGCTTTCATGATACCCAAAACTGTTCCCAATAAACCCACATAAGGTGCATTTGAACCTACGGTCGCTAAAAAGCTCAATGATTTTTCAAGTTCAGGCTTTTCAGTCATTGAAAATGTATTGAAAATTTCTTCAAGACCTCTGCTGCCAGAATCACGCATGTGCTTCATGGCGTAGCCCGCTACACGGCCTTCTAGTGAGTTAGGATCACGGGCGATTTCTTCAATATCTTCTACGCTGTTGCTCTGCAATGCCAATTTCAGACGAGATCGAACCTTCTGGGACTCAGCAGAAATTTTCTTAAGGGCAAAATATCTCTCTAAAATCATTCCAATGCTTACCACGCTTAGCAATAATAAAATCCACAGGACAACTTGATCTGCTAAATGTGCAAAAGCGAATATTTTTTCTGCGAGCATGGTTAGACTCCTCCAAATCTTTGACTAAAAACTATGAATGATTCATTATCTCTGGAACAGGAACACCAGGTCAAGATATGCAAAGACTTCTAATCATTTTCATTCTTATTTTAGCTGGCTTGGTCCAGTCGGGATGCCAAAGCAAAGACGGCGAATCCATATTGGTAATCGCTGTTGATGATCTTGCGGCAACCGATATTACCTGCAGTAAAGAAAATATAAACGAGACTCACTCTGGCTTTGATCTACTGTGCAAAGAATCCGTTCGATTTACCCACGCCTTTAGTCCATCCACAATGGCAGTGCCCGCATTGAGCTCTATTATGACAGGACTGTATCCGTTCGAGCATGGCGTGCATCATAACGGTCAGTTTCTGCAAGCAAAAGAACAAACCGTAGCAGAGTATGCACTGACGAAAAATTATCGTACCGCTTTTTTTTCAGGTGGCGCACCGGTACTGCGCAAAGTGGGCATCAACCAGGGCTTTGAAGTTTTCGATGACAGTATTGTCCCCGATCTGACTTCGCTGTTTAGACCTCTCAGCAAATCTGTCGATGCATTCAAAGCTTGGATGAAACAAGAGGTTGAATCAGCGCCTTTTTTCGCAAGCATTTATGCACCTGACCTGATCTTTACAAATACGGCAACGGTCTCGGATTTAGGCGAGCCTCGCAATTTGACCTACGAAAGCCAGCTCGACGAGCTTAATAATTCTTTATACAATTTCTTTCGGTATTTAAAAGAAACAAATCGTTGGGATAGTACTACAATTATTCTGACCGGATTAAATGGTCACACAAATTCGGATCGACCTCAAGAAGCTGCAGCTATCAACTTGCATAGCGAAAGCACACAGGTCGTTTTGCTAGTCAAATCCGCACAGAAAAAGCGCGACAATACAATCACCTGGAAAATCGACAAAAATATTTCTCTGACAGATCTCGGGCAAACATTGTTTGATCTTTTGGGACGACCTAAGCAAGAACCTCGGGCCTCGGACTTTCCGACCGAAAGTTTGAAAAATCTGCTTCATCAACCTGAAGAAGAATTCAATGAAGAGCGCCCACTTATAACAGAATCTGGCTGGGGACTTTGGAAGGGCCTCAGTAATTTGCGAAGTGCGGTCCTTAAAAATCATGTGCTTTTTATTAATGACGAGCCTGTGACTATCTATAATACGTTGGTGGACCGCCTAGAAACCAATCCGCTGCCTTCTTCTGATAGTTACACTTTTTCACCTTATACAATTTTAGAAACATTACGAAAAAACCAGTACACTCCATGGACTGGCGTCAGTGCCGCCACTGTTGAAAAGCTCAATTTGAATTTCTCGAATTGGGCAGGAACGAACCCTAATACTTTGCTACTGAAAGAATTGCGTCGTTTGAACAGAAAGTTCCCCTTAGATCCAGATTTCTTAGACTGGGCCGCCTATGTCGCACTTGAAAATAAAGATTGGGCAGCGCTAAAAGACCTTGGAACCCGAGACAAAAATAACCAATGGATTTACGTCGCTGAAAAAAATCTTGGTCCAACAAAGTTAAAAACCTATGACCCCTGTCTAAAACTTTTGAAAGACGAAGTTCTAGATGTCGGAATTTTGAAGAGCTGCAACGATCCTTTGATGCTGGATTTGATAGACTGGGTACGCAGCGATGTACGCGGCCTATCGCGCGAAGTTCAACGCAAAAAATTTGCACGTTCCTATCGTATTTATCGCACTGATTTGCACGTTCGTCGCAGTAACATCGGTGCTGGGATGATCTGGGACATCAACAAAGACCTACCTCTGACGCCATCGACTGTGGACTTAGCTCTGAACCTACCCGAGTATCAAAAAATCCGCTCACAAGTAGATAAATCCTTGCGCGGCAGCATGAGCTTAGAAGAATAAAAAAAACCTGCAATCCAAAGGACGGCAGGGTTTTATAAATTATATTTACCTAAAAACTACAGATCAAGTGGCAATGAAACAGACAAAACATATCCGCTTGAACTGATTCCTGAAACAGAAACGCCATTCACTTTGTCATAACTATCTGTGATCATTTCTAGATTCAAGCTAACAAACGGAAGTCCAGTAAAACCAATACCAAACTTTGTTGCTGTACCAGTCAAGTCAAGATTTGGAGTGTCTTTATTAGTAAGTTTATTTGAGAAGCCGTAACCAACCCATGCACGCAATAAAATTGGAAACTCAACACCGACAACAGCGCCTAAAACTGATCTTGTGTAGGCATCGTTGTTCGCTCCACTTGTTTCAGGATTTATTTTTCCAGTGCTGCTAGACGCATCAAGACCGAACCAGAACATTGGAATTGAATAAGCCAAACGCAAACCCAAAACAGTTCCTGATGGTTTAGCATCAAAGCCTGACGCTGAATATTTACCTGTTTCATAACCTAGATATGGCTCAAGTAACAAACCAGCTTGTGATACACTTGAAAAACCAACGACCATCGCGATTGCAAAAATTAACTTTTTCATCTTGAATCCCTCCAAAGATATTTCATATACATTTTCGACCCCTCTGATTGTGAGGGCAAATGGAAGGAAGGTCAATAGGTCTAGTTTTCGTCTGCGG
>JANNCH010000129.1:0-2069 GCA_031386315.1 Pseudobdellovibrionaceae bacterium | reverse complement strand
TCTTCCAGCTTTTATCAAGCCGCCGCTATCTTGGCACTAGTTGGATTGTATAAAACCTTTGAGGCGCGCAGGGCCCATCAAACTTCATTGAAATCTTGAATCCTATTTAAGCAGCAAAATATTTTATTTGATAATTTTAAGCGGAACACTTTGCGCATGTTGCAATAAATTATTCGAATCAACCTGTGATTTGATCATACTTAAACGCTCGAGGTTCTTCCCCCAGTAAGCTTGCGCGAAATCTTGTAGATCCAAATCACAGTAATTCACATAGGCCGATCCTGAGCGATACGGTTCCATGGATTCATAAAATTTGCGCATGACTTTCAACCGATAGTCAGTGAGTGCTGCGTCTTCCCACTCCGAATAATACTGAATTGAACAAATACTATTAGACCGGTGTGCAAAGGCAGTCGCATCGTCTGCTATTTTGTTGATGGCTCCGCCGTAACTATCAAACATAAACGCAAATCCCGGGTGAGGCATATTCGCTAGAAAAAATGCCAAAGCCTCGCGGCTCATGGGTGTGCCTTTAACGTAGTCAGATTTTGCCTTCATATGAATAGGATATGAATGGTCATCAAAGTGGTTGAAAGACTCAGTGAATGTCATAGGTTTTATATTGAGACGATCGGGTTTTTCAAGGTCGAACAAATTTTTAAGTTCTTTGCGCAGCTGATCTTCAGAGCCAATACTTTGACCTATACCACGAATCACAATAGATCCGTCTGCCTTTTTGCTGACGTTGATCAAAGTATTAATTTCAGATGGAGCATTTGACGCCCACAGCTGCCAAGTTTGAATTAATTTTGCAGCCCGCTTTGGATCCAATTGCCAACCGGTGCCGTATACAAAAAGCTTAGCTATTTTATGGGTGCTAAAGTGCAATTTTGTGATGATGCCAAAGCTGCCACCACCGCCGCCTCGACAAGCCCAAAAAATGTCGGCGTTTGTGTTTTCATTGGCGATTATAAAGCGTCCATCAGCCAAAACCATTTCTAGCTCGGTGAGATTGTCACAGGCTAAGCCAAATGAGCGCGAAAGCAATCCGTAACCACCACCCGTTGTATGTCCACTAACGCCTACAGCAGGGCAGGATCCCGCGGGGATCGCAAGATTCTTTTTCCCTAATTCGGTATAGATACTTCCAAGATTACATCCTGCGCCGACTGAGATAATTTCTTGACTAGCAGAAAATAAAATACTGTTCATTGGGCGAGTGTCGATGATGATCCCACGGCTTTGCGAGAAGCCTTCGTAAGAGTGTCCACCGCAACGTATGGCTAACGGCACCCCGTTGGCTTGAGCCCACTGTAAACATACGCTGACGTCTTCTGGTGTTGAACACATCACGCGGACTTGGGGTGTTAAATTTTTAAGTTTATTGTACGAGGATTGATAGCTTTTAAATTTTGTATCCCCAGGTATTAAAATCAAAGCAGATTGTGGGTTGAGGCTTGTGCGTAAATTTTTGAGTGCGACCTCTTGTCCATGGGCCGTTGAAATGAACAGCGAATCTACCAAGGCAGAAGCTAATAGGGACTGAGCGGTGAGTGCACCAGCAAATTGAAGAAAATCGCGTCTTTTCATATCCAGTAGACTTAAGCAAAAGCCAAGCCCTGCTCTAATCGAAAGAACGAATGATGACCCAAAAAAACTGTGTTTTTTTTAGACAGGAGCGCGCAAGGGCTTTACAATATGATCTGTTCTTGAATAGGAGTTCACATGGCCAGAGATCTTTTAGACCTACATGGCTTTAAAGCAGATGATGTTGAAGATGCCATTGATCGATTTTTGGTGCAAATTTCTCAGTCCAAATTAAAGCGGGCGCGCATTATGACAGGCAAGGGGACTGGTAAAGTGAAAGAAATCACCATTAAGTATTTGAAGTTGGCGGGTTATCACTGGGCCTATGAAAAACTCGCCAATGGTAAAAACAACGAAGGTTGTTTGGTTCTTTTTTTAGAGTAAATAATTACTGTAAAGTATGAGTTTGCGCTTTGAGACTGATTTTGCAACAAGGGCAGTGGGCAGCTTCGTTCATGGTTGAAGCTTCTTTGTTGTGTTCA